>DCMX01000177.1:0-1756 GCA_002321855.1 Fidelibacterota bacterium UBA1611
GTATCTCCGGGAACCCAAAGCTCAGCGTGTGATACCCCTTCATCATCCGTAATAGTGCAGTTGATAGTAACGATCTCATAGACGGTCTCATCATTGGCAGGAGAAGTAACGACCATCTCAGGCGGAACAGTGTCGACTTTCTCTTCTTCACAAGAGAATAAAAGAAGAATTGAAAAGAGTAAAATTCGACGTTTCATCTCACCAAATTTAGTTACGCTCGTAGAAGCTACGACAGACACAAATGCCGCTCCATGGATATGAAATTAATCATCCAAAAGATGGATCTTTCATAATTAATATCCAGAATGCCATGAAAAAGAAAATTGTTGTTATAGGCAGCGGAATATTTGGTGTTTCCACTGCTTTTAAGCTATTAGGAGCAGGCCAGCGGGTCACCCTGATAGATCATCTACCTATCAGCGATGACCTGAAATCAAGTAACGGTGAATCAAGAAATCTACGATTCTCCCATGCGCATGACAGGTTCTACTCTCTCTCATCCTGGAAAGCGGCGAAAGAGTGGAAAAAGATAGAGAAATCATCGGGCAAAAAACTATTCTATGATACCGGGGTCGCATGGTTCGCGTCCGATGAGAATGGCTGGGAAGCACACAGCCAAAAAATATTGAGTGAGTTAGATATTCCGTGCGAGCGTTTAAGCCCGGATGACGCGAAAAAGCTGTTTCCCTCACTGAATACCGATGACCTGAGTTTTGTACTATATGAGCCACATGGTGGAGCATTGGCCGCGAAAAAATGTCTGAAGACCCTGTTGGAGCTTTGTCTGGATATGAACTGCGATCATTTGAATGGTCATGCAAAGATAAGGGATGATGAGATCTACGTGAACGATGAACCAATAGATTTTGATATAGCCATCTGGGCCGTCGGACCCTGGATCGAACATGTTTTCCCGTTCATTGATATGGTCAGGGTCACCATGCAGGAAGTGGTATTCTTTGAATCGCCCACAGAGTGGAACATAGAGATAGTACCCGCTTTCAATGATATCCCAAATGCCTTCTATGGTTGCGGATCTCTGGATGGAATGGGTGTGAAACTGGGGTATGATATCAAGGGTAAGGAGTTTGATATCACTAAGGATAAGAGAGAATTCTCGGAACGGTCAGTAGAAAAATGCAGAGAATATATTGCTCACCGGTTCCCAGCACTGAAACAGGCAAAAGTTAAGAGAATAAAGACCTGTCAGTATACCATGACCCCTGATGCGAACTGGATCATTGCTCCTCACCCAGATCACCCAAGACACTGGATCGTTGGTGCAGGGTCTGCACATGGTTTCAAGCACGGTCCCTCACTGGGAGAGTATGTTACAGATATCATCCTGAATAATGGTACACCCGACCCTAAATTCTCCCTGGCAATGCGAAAAGAAAGACCCGGAGGCTGGAGAGACCTTTATCAGTATGAATAGAGGATCCTATAATTATATGGACCTATAAGATCCAAACACGGGTCCCGCTCATTTTTTCAGTTTTAAAATGGATAGTTTGTTGAAGAGCCGGATAATGAAGTAGACCGGATCGATCTCGAACCTTCTGTATGCAAAATTGCTCCTGTTCGGGAACCGGTGATGATTATTCTGGAACAGCTCCCCCAGTGTCAGAAAGTCGAATGGTATGGTATTCTTCGATTCATCCTTCAGCTCCTTGAAATTCCGGTATCCATACTTGTGCCCGCACCAGTTCACGATCGCACCATGGATGGGACCCATGAGAAAGTGAACAGGCAATAA
>DCMX01000177.1:2138-5903 GCA_002321855.1 Fidelibacterota bacterium UBA1611
ACCCCAGAGAACACGGGTGACCCAAAGATCACCTATCTTCTCCAAGATCTTCCAGTCCGGTATGTTCTTGAGCATGGAAGGCTCCACAGGTATTCTCTCATTCTTTAGGTTAGCATAGACCTTAGCAGTGTTCCACATCATATTGAATACGTTACCAGAATTGATCGGTGAGTGGGGATCTCCCTCCTCGTCACTATACTTGTGGTGGAGCCTGTGTAGGACCGCATAGGCACGCGCATTGAGATAGGATGAACCCTGAGAGATGAAGGTGAAGATATGGAAGAATCGCTCCCAGAACCTGTTCATCGTGAACATCTGGTGGGCGCTATAACGGTGCAGAAAGAATGTTTGGGAAAAAAGGGATAAGAACCAGTGACCGCCAAAAAAAAGTGCGATGGCCATTTAATCAGTATTTATGCCTAACCATACGGATGAACTTAATCAAACTTTCGGCAAAAAATAGTGATCAAAACATGAAATATTTTTTAGTACCATTGTTGCACAGCGAAAACAATGCTAAGCATACACCTTGGCTGAAAATGATATCTTAGAATAAATCAATTAATATTATTTATTCTTTATACTTACCACTATAATCCGAGTATTCAGAAATCTTATCTGTATTGATCAAGATCCTATCACTGGTCCTACTTTAATAGTTCAATGGAAGAACCCCGCGAATGTGAGGCCTGATGTTGCAGAAGGGTAATTCTATTTTAGTAATACCATCTCCTCTGCCTATTTGAACTTTTCCGCCTGTACCATGTACAAATAGAGACCAGCACTAACAGGCGAACCCGCATCAGTATGATCCCTCCTATTTTGACTAATAGGTTGCTCTCACCTTGGTGTTAAGAAGAGAATGTGGTATTATATGATTCTCAAATCAAACTGATATTGTGCAAGAACCTATCGATCAGACCTAAATAAAGCCCGCCGATCCTTATGAATTTATTTATCGATTGTTATAATATAGTATTAGCCAACCCCGCTTTGAAAGGTTTAGCTCTGGTCGCTATTTCCATCGCTGTGGCAAAGGTGGTAGATGTCATATTCACTCTTATATTCAAGAAATTGGTTGATAGGACAAAGACCAGCCTTGACGATCAAATTCTGCAATTGCTCCATAAACCAATTTTTTACTCTATTCTTTTTATCGGTTTTACTATCGCGGTCAAAACTGCGAGCCTACCTGACTATATTGATTTCGCGCTTGTTGGCATTTTCAAGACGATCACTATTTTTATCTGGATCTTTGTGATCTCAAAAATATTCATTATGTCAATGGAATGGGCATCCCGTCAGACAGCCAGTAATCTATTACAAAAGAACACACTCCCACTTTTCAATAATCTAGGTAAGATCGCAATAGGCCTCTTTGGTATATACTTCATTTTCCTCAGTTGGAAGATCAACATCAATGGTATTCTCGCCTCAGCAGGTGTCTTAGGTGTTGTTCTGGGTCTAGCCGCCAAGGATACCGTTTCCAATTTTTTTGCGGGTATCTTTCTTATGGCCGATTCCCCCTTCAAGGAGGGTGATTATATTCTGCTGGATACCGGAGAGAGGGGCTATGTCAAGAAGATGGGCTTGCGCTCAACGCGTTTCATGACCCGTGATGATATTGAGATCACTATTCCAAACTCAGTTATTGCAACTTCAAAGATCGTAAATGAAAGTGGGGGGCCAGAGGAGACCGAGCGGGTTCGGATCAATATCCATATTGCCTATAATTCTGATATTGATGACGCGAGATCTGTATTAATTGATATTGCCAAGAATAATGAAAATGTTTTAAAGGATCCTGAACCAAGAGTGAGGTTTCGTGAGTTTGCCGATCATGGGCTTCGGCTACAGCTCCTCTTCTGGATACACATGCCAGAGATCAGAGGTAGAACCGTTGATGCGGTCAATACAGAGATCTATAAAAGGTTTGCGGAACATAAGATCATAATACCATATCCAACAATGAAAGTTATTCTTCCAAATAAATAATTAATGGGATTGTCATGATAAGGACAAATATATACCACCCAGCTCTGTGTGCCAAATCTGATATGCTATGATAAAAGATGATGTAATGAGAGAACCCCGTTCTTACACGGGATCCTTCTCTATCACTGGCGGAGAGGGAGGGATTCGAGCCCCCTTTACACGCAAGGTGTAAACCGCATTTCGAGCGTGGGGCTATTAATCACAATTCGTAGTGTCCTGCTCTCCTATGTGATCCTCTATGCAAGATGGATTCGGATTCCAACTTATTTTCGCATTAATAATTATTAAATATAAGACAATAGTAAAATGATTGTCATTATTCCCATTGCTTCAAAATAATCAATTTTTCTCCAATTTGTAATTCGTGGAATCAATCTATTCCAAAGTGTATTGATTAATAAAACAACAACGAAAGATCCTGTCATTAATGCAATAATATAAGCGTATTGAGCATAGTTTGCTGCTAACCCTCCTTCGTCAAATGCTTTTTTTAATTCACCATTAACATGAAATATTTCTTTTACCTTCTCTATTGAAGACAACCAAGTCATAATAATAAATGTTACAATGATTAGAGGTTTTTTTATTTTACTTTTAGTATTTTGCACAATATTCATTAAAATTAATAATTAATAATTATTTTTATAAAACCCCACCTATACAAACTATTCCACAGTAGTAATATGATGCGATTAATCATATTTAAATCTACCCATCATCCCATAAACAAAAAACCCAGCTACTGGGCGGGGCTATAAGTAAACTAACAAAATATGCTTATTTATAAAATAATTCTGAATCGGTTTTGATCAAAATATCCCAAGTCCCAATTATAAAACCACCATCTGTAGTCTGGTTGATTTCGATACCTCTGTCCCCATTAGCAAATATAGATGTGGTATCTTCGTTTAGTGTCGATCTATAGATCCAAGTACCATTATTCTTGTGTTCTGCCACCCAAGCAAAACCACCATCAGTCGTAGTAATTGAATAGTATGGGATACGCTCCATCCAATTTAAACCTGAGTATAATTCCTGATTAAGGTTATTCCCTTCTTCATCTATTTGCATAACAAGAATTTTTGCTTTTTGACCGCAAGAGCTAATATCATAAAGATGATCGCATTTATTCCCAATTAACATATAACCACCTGATTCGATTCGCGCTATATCATCTGCCATTTCCATATAGGGGCCACCATGTGTTTTCTCCCATTCGACACCACCATTCTTTCTAGTCTTTACAATCCAAATGTCTTTATAATACATGAAATTGAAAGCACAAGGGAAACTCTGGTTGCCATGAGATTTTTCTCCAACAATGATCAACATTTCATCAGGAGTCTCAACAATAGATCTAAATATATCATCTTCGCATTGCCCGCCATACCATTTTCGTGTAAGCATGTTTCCTGTTTGACTAAATTTTACCAATTGAGCCTGACCCGCTCCGGGACCACCGACCGCATAATAATTCCCATTACTATGTTGAATCACATCTTCATAATAGGGGTACACACCGTTTTCATGGGTTGTATTTTTCCATTCTTCTACTCCATTTGAATCAGCCTTTACTATTCCTTCCCAACCTGCATACAGATATCCACCATCACTGGTTTGAATAACCGCTACACTGTTACCAAAGCTGCCCAGTGAATAAGTATTTTCCCACTCCTCGTTGCCATACTTATCCAACTTCGAAAGCCATGCACCACTGTTTCCTCCAGCAACAATGTACCCGCCATCTCTTGTCTGTTTTACAGCTAATTT
>DCMX01000161.1:0-2999 GCA_002321855.1 Fidelibacterota bacterium UBA1611
TAGGTATCTTGATATTTTTAGGCGGCTCCAAGCAGAACAAAAATTGGATGAGATAAAAACCCGTTTAGAACAATTGGTTCAACATCAGGATGGGTTGGACAGGGAAATATCAGATATAAATAATGAAACTGATAAATCTACTTTATCGAGATTATCTCAAGAAGAGCAACGTAATCTTGAAGAGTTCAATACCTTGAAAGAAATAATGAATGATGCAGCTGCTCTGGTAAAACCTTTTAGTGAAAGCACATCTCGGAATCTGCAAGAACTTAAAAACAGCCCTGTGACTGAAAACACTGGTGAAGATTTAGAAGAAACTGTTAATAACCTTCAGCAGACAAATTCCGATCTTGCTATAGAATCTAGCGGCCGCTCTCTTAACAACCTACTAACCCTACAACAAAAAATGATGGAAATACAACAACAGTTTCAACAGGAAACAGTTGCAGAAATGACAGAAAAATTTGAAAAACTCATGCGGGATATATTATTTTTATCTAAGCAGGAAGAAGAACTACGCTCAGATGTAAAATCAGCATCCAGAACTTCTCCTCGATTGAGGAATATGGCTGCGAAACAACAACTGCTACAAGATCAATTAAAACAAATTATGAATCAAATGATGGACCTTTCACGAAAAACATTTGCTATTACGCCTATGATGGGCAAAGCTATGGGAGGAGCCAACGCATCCATGGATGAAGCTAAAACAAACTTAACGAATAGGCAGATTACCCAGGCTACCCGAAATCAAGCTACGGCAATGCAGGGTCTCAATCAAGCAGCGCTAACACTCTTTCAAAGTATCCAGCAAATGCAGTCTTCTGGATCAGCGAGTGGTTATGAGCAATTCTTGCAAATGATGCAACAAATGGCTGGTCAACAACAAGGGCTTAATCAACAAGGTATGCAAATAGCCTTTGGTCAATTAGCTGCTTCAGCACATCAACAACTGATGCAACAAATGCTCCAAGGGCAAGAACAAGTTCATAAATCTCTACAGCAGCTGATACAGGAAATGAAACAATCAGGGAAACAAGGACTGGGGGATCTAAGTGGTATAGAAAAAGATATAGAAGACGTCATTACTGACTTACAGCAAAGTCGTTTTACAAGAAAAACACAGAACCGTCAGCAAAGAATTCTTTCCAGAATGTTGGACAGCCAAACATCGCTTACACAAAGAGGCTTTAAGGATGAACGTACATCCACCACTGCTGATATAACCATGCGATTTATTGGCCCAGGAGGATTACCTGCTGATCGGGGGCAGCGCAAAAATCTTGCTTTGGATGCAATGAACCGTTCTCTAAATGCTGGTTATTCTCGTGAATATCAAACAATGATTAAACGATATTTCAACACTATGAGCCAGTTGGAAGTGGAAACATCAGAACAAACCGATGAATTACCTACGCCATAGATTCCTGATTTTCGTACTACTTTGTTCTGGTTATAATATTCCAGCTCAGACACAGGTCATGGCATCCATGAAAACTGCCCAAATGTTAGAGCAGCGTGGGTCATGGGACAGTGCTATTTCCATTTACCTTGATATACTAAATAAGAATCCGGAAACCTATCGTGCTATACGTTCACTAAAAAATATTTATCGGAAAACACAAAGGTACCAGGATGGCATTCAATTTCTAAGGTCCCGTTTGCAGGATCATCCCAACGATATTCAGTCATATGTAGAATTAGGTGAATTTTATTTTCTTAATGATCAGGCTGGTAAGGCCAAAGCTGTTTGGAGGGAAGGTTTAACATCCTTCCAGACAACTCAGTCTTATTATCGATTCTTACTTCCAATCTATGGGCAATATGGATTTAACGATGAAATCAAATTTTTAATAAATAAAGGGCGACAACATTTTGGGCCAGCGTTCCTTTCGCAAGATTTGGGTTACTTTTATCAAGCAAGGCGTGTATATGATCGAGCGCTTGATGAATACATACTGGAATTGGTACATAACCCCCAGCACAGTAATTCTATAGCTCGCCGTGTTTTAACCATGAGTGATGAGCCTGAAGCAAAAAAATTAATTGAAACCAAAATGTCTGAAGCCGGTGAAAAACACCCTGATATAATGTTAACAATCCTAGCTGATCATTATTTTAAACATCGCCAATATTCTGACGCCTACAGCACCTATATCACGTGGACTAGTGCTGGCTTTTTTAATGGCCAAAAGTGGCTCAATTTTGCAAATAATCTTCGCAAGGAAGGGTCATTTTCTCTTGCAACTGATGCATATAAATTTGTTTTAAAAAAAAAATTGAACCAAAAGGCATCTGGGCAAGCATTATTGGGGCTTGCTAAAACATTCGAGGACCAAATCATTCCAATCGAAACCAAGGATATTATACCCTATTTTTTCGATAACAATCTTTTTTTTAAGACTCCCTTTCAGCTTTATTCCAACATTTCATCTGAACATCTTGAGTCAAGCCTTAATCTTTATGATTCAATATTAGTATCCCTTCCAAAATCATCTTTAATTGCCGAAGCTCATTTTAGACTAGCTGAAATTCAATATCGTATTGTTCAAGATTTTGACAGGGCATTAAAGACTTATAAAACTGCGATTCGTCAAAAACCAAAGCCAGATTTATATAAAAGCATTATACTGCGAATTGGCGATGTGTTGTTGGCGAAGGGAGATATACCTGGGTCAATAGCATTTCTTGATTCAATGTATCATCTAGAAAATTTTGAGCCAATTCTACATAAATTAATCCAAGTTCATCTTTTTTCTGGTAATCCAGATACAGCAATTACAATACTCGATGGAATTTTTTCTACTATTTCTCCTATAGATAAATCGTTCAATGATATTATGGAACTCCGAGATATCTTGAGTCAACATTACCAGCATTCTGACCAGCAGGGGAAAAATGCTTTTAAAGTATTCTTAACAGCTGAACTATATCTTCGACAACAAAAAATATCTGAAGCTGGTGAACAGCTAAGCTATTTTATCGATACATATCCAGAT
>DCMX01000161.1:3384-5652 GCA_002321855.1 Fidelibacterota bacterium UBA1611
ACCAACCAGAATTAGCATTGAAAACAGCTCAAGCTATTGAACAAACATCCCTATCAGATAGAAGCATTATTCTTTCTGGACAAATATATGAACAGGTTTATAATGATAAAGAAAGGGCACTGGAATATTTTCTCCGTATCATAAATGAATATCCGCTGTCTATATTTTTCGAGCCAATTCGTTACCATATACGTCAGCTTAAACATATAGAAAGTTAAATGACTGTATTTGTTCTAACGTTTATACTGATAATATCTGGATTAAGCGGCCAAAAATTATTAATTCCAATGGACCAAGAACAGAACGACCATTTAAAAGCTTACGGTATCGCTTATTATATTTTAACTCGAAATGTAAATGTAGAATGGCTTCTTAATTACCGTGGGGGTTCATTTTTAGTTGACGATCATCCTTTCATCCAAGCAGAGTGTCGAATCCGAGGTGTCTCTATCTTACAGATTTCAGATGAAATCATTGATATTTATGCTACTATCGAAGAAAACAACATGGATATCGCTTTACTTGAAAAAGCGCCAAAAATCGCCATATATACTCCTCCAAGTAAACAACCATGGGATGATGCAGTTACACTTGCATTGACTTACGCAGAAGTTCGTTATGAGACACTATGGGACGAAGAAGTACTTAATGGTGAACTTCCGGAATATGATTGGTTACATCTACATCATGAGGATTTCACTGGACAATACGGGAAATTCTACCGCAATTATCACAATGCGCAGTGGTATATAGACCAAAAACGTCAATTTGAGAACATGGCAAGACAATTTAGATTTCCCTCTGTTCATGAAGAAAAAAAGACAGTTTCCCGTGCAATCAAGGCTTTTGTGGGTAATGGTGGATTTCTTTTTGCTATGTGTTCCGCTACTGATTCGTATGATATTTCTCTTACACTTGAAAACATAGATGGTGTTCACCAAGTTTTTGATGGGTCACCAATAGACCCCAATGTTCAACAGAAACTGGATTTCTCTAAGTCACTAACATTTACGGATTTCAAATTGTATACGGACCCTATGATCTATGAATTTTCAGATATTGATTTTCCGCCCAGTCATAATCCTGTGACCCGGGGTGCAGAAGCAGATTATTTTTCTCTGTTCGAATTTTCGGCAAAATATGATCCAGTACCAACTATGCTAACTCAAAATCATGTAGCAGTTGTAAAAGGGTTCATGGGCCAGACAACTGGGTTTCACCGGCAACGAATAAAAAAACATGTAGTAATTATGGGTGAAGACCCTGCATCAGAACAGATAAAATATCTTCATGGAAATTTTGGCAAAGGGACTTTCACCTTTTACGGTGGGCATGATCCTGAAGATTATCAGCATTTTGTGGGGGATCCACCCACAGATTTATCATTACATCGAAATTCTCCTGGTTATCGGCTGATTCTTAATAACATTTTATTCCCAGCCGCTAGAAAAAAAGAAAGAAAGACATGATCTCCATTAGAGAAAACGAATTGGTACAAGCCTTCAAAATTTCTAATAGAATTCCTGAGTTTGATAATCCCTACAAATTGAACGAATACGGACACAGAACAATTGGAGTAATGCATTTGATTTTAACTATCATATATAATAATGAAATAGTGGGTTTTAAAATAGGATATGATCGATTTCAGAATGATAGTTTTTACAGCTGGATGGGCGGTATATTGCCAGAATATAGGCGAAAAGGACTCGCTAATGCTCTTGCAAATTTTCAGGAAGAGTGGGCAAGGGGGAATGGCTACCATAAAATAAAAATGAAAACTATGAGTAAGCATAAGGCCATGATCTCGTTTTCTCTTAACCGAGGGTTTAAGATTACGAGTAAAATTGCTAAGAAGTCTTTGGATGGATCAAGAATTTGGATGGAAAAAATATTGTAAATGTGGATTCAGAGAGAAATAATATTACCATCAAAGTCTAGGGGCTTTCATCTTATTACAAATGAAATCATGGAGAACATCCCCGAAATAAAAACAATTGAGATAGGAATATTACATATCTTCATCAAGCATACTTCTGCTTCACTAACAATCAATGAAAATGCAGACCATAGTGTGAGAACAGATTTTGAATCTCATTTCAACTATTTAGTCCCAGAAAACCAACCATACTATATACACACTATGGAAGGTCCAGATGATATGCCTGCACATCTAAAATCTTCTATATTGGGATCATCAGTGAGCATTCCTATTACTGATAAAAAGTTGAATTTTGGAAGATGGCAGGGAATATATTTTTGTGAACA
>DCMX01000161.1:6057-7356 GCA_002321855.1 Fidelibacterota bacterium UBA1611
TCAAGGATTATTACCAATTATTTTTAAAAAATCAATTATTCCGAGTAATGAAACAAAGAATAATACATCCCCCGATAATAAAACTATTGGCTGTTAGACAAAGAGATTAAATCATCTTTCTTAATAGTATCCCAAATTTCGTTCATTTCTTCCAATGATGAGTCGTCTATTGTTTTCCCCCTAAGCTTAAGTTCTTCCTCTATTGCCTGAAATCGATGAATAAATTTTTGGTTGGTTCTTCTAAGAGCATCCTCACCAGAAACACCAAGAAACCGAGAAACATTGATAATAGTAAACAATACATCTCCAATCTCTTCTCTGACGTGGTCTATATTCTCTGATTCACGTGCTTTTCTAAGTTCATCTATTTCTTCATGCATTTTATTCCAGACATCATCTATGTTTTCCCAATCAAAACCAACATAAGACGCTTTTTCTTGTAAACGCTGGGACTGAAGTAGTGCGGGGAGGGTTGAAGGTACTCCGTCTAAACGAGATGATCGACCTTTTTCTTTGTGTTTAGCAGCCTCCCAATTCTGTTTAGCATGGAAGGATGCTTCAGCATTTTTATCTCCAAAAACATGTGGGTGTCTTCTTATTAGTTTATCGTTCACATTGTTTAAAGAATCATAAATATTAAATCTTTCCTTTTCCTTGGAAATTTGAGCTTGCATTACAACATGCAACAAAATATCACCTAATTCTTCCTCTAAAGTATCCCAATCCTTTCCATCAATACTTTCCATGACTTCGTAAGCTTCTTCTAAAAAATAGGGTAATAAAGTTTCGTGAGTTTGTTCTTGATCCCAGGGACAACCATTTGGACCACGTAGTTTTTCTACTATTTCAAGCAGGTCAATGAATTTTTTTGAAATGGTTTTCTTATCCATCTATACTCTGAATAAATGTTTCCATTGAGTTTTGTTCAAATAATTTTCTTCCATCTTAGTCATTTTATATTTATCTATTTCCAGTGTGTCTTTATACCCAAGAAGATGTAATGTGCCATGAATTATAAGTCTAGCTAATTCTCGTTCGTATGGTTCATTATACTTCTTGGCATTTTCTCGGGTCATGGGAAGACTGATATAAATTTCCCCTTCCAAATTAGACTGGTCATAATCATTAAGACGAAAAGAAATGACGTCAGTCCATTGGTTCAGTTGGAAATAACGCTTTTTCAAATCACTAATCAATGTATCAGACCCAAAAATAATAGTTACATCTGCATTCGTTACTTCATGAGACTTCAATATATTAGTGATTAGAAACCGACAGTATTTTATATCCGGAGAATCA
>DCMX01000161.1:7672-7987 GCA_002321855.1 Fidelibacterota bacterium UBA1611
TATCCGGAGAATCATATAAAGGATCACATTCTACTTGAATCTGTTTCATTCAGATAAATGTTCTTGTCATACTATTCATTATCATCTGGATATTCTATTCGGATATGATAAATCCCGCGGAGTACGGGTAACATGCCTGTATTACCATCCATGGTGCCTTTAATTTTCTTTAATTCATCTAAAGTTAATGGACACTCATCCAACTGACTGTCATCAATTCTTTGTTTGATAATTTTGTCAATCATTGCTTCAATTTTCATTATATCAGGATTGTTAATTGATCGCACAGCTGCTTCAACAGCCTCGCAAATCATC
>DCMX01000130.1:0-662 GCA_002321855.1 Fidelibacterota bacterium UBA1611
TGACTATCAAGGGTATAAGCCATCCTGTAGAATTTCCTGCAACTGTAAGATTTTCAGATAAAGGTGCAAAAGCTGAAGGACAAATCAAAATTGATAGAACTCTCTATGATATTAAATACAGGTCAGGAAAATATTTTCCAGACATTGGTGATAAGATGATCTATGATACTTTTACTATAGATTTTGAGATCGAGACGAAATAATCTGCAGTTTATTCCTATAAAATTGAATTTTATTCCTATGCTATTGCGTTTGATAATCTCCTTTTCTGTTTTTCTAAGTTTAGTACTTGCATCAGAAAAATCTCTTACCCTGTCCAGTTCATCAGTAACAATACAGGTTGATGGTTTTATTGAAGAAAACGAATGGCTTCATGCAGCCGTTGCCAAAGATTATTATGAAATTATACCTGCAGAAAACAAACCAGCTGCCACTGAAACTCAGACCTTGGTGACCTATGATGAAAAAAATCTTTATATTGCATTTAAAGCTTTCGATGATCCTGAAGTTGTCAGGGCCCATCAATCAAAACGAGATGCAATTTCTGAAGACGATATGGTTGGTGTTATAATTGATCCACAGAATAATGGTGTTATGGCATACCAATTTTATTGTAATCCATTTGGTAACCAGGGAGATGGACAAAAATTTGGGCAGGCAGA
>DCMX01000130.1:1047-3147 GCA_002321855.1 Fidelibacterota bacterium UBA1611
GAAATGGCAATCCCCTTTTCGACGTTTAGAATTTCAAATTCTGATGAGTATCACTGGCGAATTACCTTTATGCGTAAAGTTCCAAGAGAAGATAGTGAACGAACGAATGCCTGGACACCTTACGATAGGGATGATCCATGTGATATTTGTCAATTAGGGCACATATATGGGATTAAAGATATTATTACCAGGGCACCCATAGAATTCCTGCCAAGTTTTGTAGCAGCTTACGATGATTCTATTGAATATAGTTCCAATTTAGGATTTGGCATTACCCTTCCAATAGGAAACTCAGGTACAGCAGAAATCACCTTTAACCCCGACTTCAGCCAGGTGGAATCCAATGCAACAAAAATTGATATAAACAGCAAGACTGCATTATCCTATCCAGAAACAAGACCCTTTTTTAATGAAGGGATCGACCTGTTTAATACAGGATCCTTTGGCTGGAAACCAAAGATTCGTACCGTGTACACCCGCTCCATCAATCAACCTATTATTGCAGCAAAAATGTTGGGCCAATCTGGTAATACTCAGTATGGATATTTGGGTGCAAGAGATCAAAATACTTCATTGATCATTCCTTTTGGCGAATTTGGAGGCACTTCAGAAAACCTGGGTGAGAGTACGACCAATATTTTTCGATTGAAACATTCTCTTGATGAAGGATCTTATATAGGTGGAATCTTATCGGATCGCCGTTACAATAGGGGCTCCGGTTCCATGGGTGGTTTAGATGGATTATACCGATTTAACAATAATGTTCAATTAGATTGGCAAATATTTGTTTCCAATACCATTGAACCGAATGATACGACTCTATCAACATCCATAAATGGATATCGTTTCAATGAAGATTCCTTAACATCGGATCTTGATGGTGAATCTTTTTCTGGGCATAGTGCCTATCTTAGCTTAGAACGCTCCGGGCGTAATGGGGGATCTACCCTTATGTACGTGGAGCGCACACCAACCTTTCGGGCTGACAATGGGTATGTTGATTTAAATGACCAAAGAGAGCTCAATTTTAATATGGGTAAAATAATATATCCAGAAACTGAATTATTTGAAGTACTGTATTTCTGGTTTGCAGCTGGGCGCATATTGTTCTATGATTGGTCCTCATCTCAGGATTGGCTCTACCTCAGTCACAAAGGGACAATGAAAGGTCAGTTTGGCTATGATATCACGCTTTTGATGGAGAATGAATTTTATCAGGGAGAGCGTTTTAACAATAATTATAAATTAATGTTTGAGTTTGAAAAAAATCTTTCAAAAATGTTATCTATTGAAATCGAACCGCAGTTTGGAACAGAGATCATTCGGGTCGATGAACCCTATCAGGCTCGGAATGTTGGTGTTGGTGGTGAGATAACCTTAAAACCAAGTAATGAATTTAAAATTCATGTCAGACTAAACCAGTCCAGGTCCACAGACTTTGATACTAATGAAGAAATCTATTCAGATCTGATCTCCCGAATCAGATTAGAATATCAGGCAACATCGTCACTTAATATCAGATTTGTCACCCAATACCATGATTTTGAAAGAACACTTGATGTTCAACCACTTATCAGTTACCAGCCTGATCCATTTTCTATTTATTATATCGGAACCAGTAGGATGTACGTACGATCAATTGGGAATTGGAAAGAAGATTTTGGGCAGGTGTACCTGAAGATACAAAAATTATTTTCCTTATAAATAAGGCACTAGTTAAATAATACTCAAGTTTAATATTTGCAGTTTTTGACTCAATGATTTGTACTATGATAAATATTGTACTTACACTGCCGAACCAACATGTAATATATAGCGGTATCAGTTCCATATTCTGTATAGGTTCCATAGGCATAATAAATGCCAAATTATCCGAAATTCATCAGATATATCTGTCTATCTACCACTATGCACATGTTAAGATTTAAGTTTCTAATAGTTAACCTTTTTATCTTGGTCTTGGGTTATGGACAATCAAATTATTTAACGGACTTTAATCCTGATTCCCTGAGATTCAAAACGGCTACAGCGGTCCGGTGTTCAGAACCACCGGTCATAGATGGTGTTTTGGATGACCCTGTTTGGCAATCAGCGCTACCG
>DCMX01000073.1 GCA_002321855.1 Fidelibacterota bacterium UBA1611
CCTTATTTTATATTTTTCAAGTCTCGGCTAAATAATTGAAAATTTATTACTCTATACTTTACCTTCCGTTTATTTGAATGTCATACAATCTTGCTAAATTTATCTTTAAATACTAATTTGGTCTTTTTTCTACTCAGTCTCCTTAGAAAATAAAATCCGATTCCCTTTCTCATCAAAAACATGAATTGTTGACAGGTTTATTTCAAAAAAAATCTGATCATTTATTTTATATTCAGGAACCTGATTTGTTGTCGCAAATATTTGAATGGTCTTGATTTCAAGTTCTACAATCCAGCTACCGCCTATCGGTAGAATACCAGTAACTATTGCTGAACTATAAAAATGATTTTCCTTTTGAACAACTAGTTCGGGAAAAAGTATAATATTCTCAGGCCTTAAACCAATCAAACTAATGTCTATTTTTAACTTATATTTAGACAGAAAAATTTTTCTAATCTTATGCCCAAAGGGGACAGAATCTTTTTGGCTAAGATCCACTAAATTAATTGGAGGATTACCAACAAATTCGGCCACGAAACGATTTGCAGGCCGTTCATAGATATCTTCTGGAGTTCCCAACTGTTGCAAAGTTCCTTCTTTCATGACAACAATAGAAGTAGCCAGTGTCATTGCCTCCCATTGATCATGAGTGACAAAAATAATAGTCGTTCCAAAGACCTTATGAATGCGCTTCAATTCAGCTCGCATTTCCAGACGAAGACGAGAATCGAGATTCGAGAGTGGTTCGTCCAGCAACAATACATCAGGATTAACAACCAACATCCGAGCAAGTGCCACACGCTGTTGTTGTCCTCCTGAAAGCTGTGAAGGATAACGATCTCGGAATTGATCAATACCGAGTGTTTTCATTATATGAGACACACGTTCTTCACGTTCTTTTTTCGGTATCTTCCGCATCCGCAGTCCGAAATCAGTATTCTGTTCAATATTGAGATGTGGCCAAAGAGCATAGCTTTGAAAAACAAATCCTATCCCTCTCTGCTCTGGTGGAATAAAAACACCTTTTGCAGCTGCATCAACAACTCTGTCCCCAACTATAATTTCACCTTTAGTTAAATTCTCTAGACCAGCTATCATCCTTAGAGTTGTCGTTTTGCCACAGCCAGACGGGCCAAGCAAACACATGAATTCTCCATCTTCGATCTGAAGATCAAGTTCTTTGACTGCTATACTCTGGCCACCGTCATAACTTTTGCTTATCTTATCCAGTAGAATTCTTGGCATCTTAGTCTCCTAAACCCTCAGCGAGATTGGTCTTTGTGATTTTTTGAGCAGCCAAGGTCCCGAAATAAGCAATCGCTGAGATAATTATAACAACGGCATTAGCTGCTTGCGTGTAATTGTAATCTAATAATCGAAGTGAGAATGTTGTCAATACATCTGTATTTGGAACAGCCAAGATAACGAATAAACTTAGACCACGAATACCAGAAATAAAAGGTAATAAAGTCCCTGCTACCAAAGAACCTTTTTGAATCGGGATTACAATAAAAACCATTCTGGAAAACCAACTAGCGCCAGACATTTGAGCAGCCTCTTCAGGATCTTTACCAAGTTGCATCATTGCCGATATACCTGCACGCGAAGCAAATGGCATTTGATCAGCCGTTAATGCAAGAATCAGAAGAGCAGTTGTTCCATATAAAGCTGGAATCGGGCCTCGTTGAATAGCAAACAATGAAAGATATGCAGCTCCAAATGCGATACCTGGCACAAGGTAAGGAAAAAATGTAATATGACGCAAAAAGTTTGCAACTGATCGAATCGGCGATCGAACAACAATATAACCTACAAGAATGCCCAAAATTCCTGAACAAATTGAAGCAAATCCAACAATCTTCAAGGTATTCCAAATAACGGCCCAAAGTTCTGGTGTTAAAAGTATTCCCGACCGATAATAAGCAAATTTCAAATTTTCACCAATCCAGTAATCAAATGTAAAATTTGACAAAGAAAAATCACCGGGTATACGCATTACCGTCGACAAAAATAATACTAAAAGTGGGAGTGCAACAGAAATCATAAAGATAATACTTGCGAGCATTGTTGCTGGAAATCGGTAAAAACCTAACTTATTAATACGATTCATTGCGCCCTTGGTGCCAATAGTCACAAACTTCCGACTTTCACGAATGAACCTAGCATCAATTAATAGGGAAATAATTCCGATAGTCATAATTGCAGCAGCCAAAATAGATGCTACACCAGTCTGCCGAGAAGCAATAGAGCGATATAAGGAAGTAGCTAGCACATCATAGTTAACTGGAAGCCCTAACACATAAGAAACACCAAACTCACCAAGACATTTTGCAAATATAAGAATTGTTGCTGACATCAACGACGGTAACATCAAAGGTAGAATGATTCGTAAAGCAACGTTTCGTGGGCTAGTTCCCAAAACTTTTGCAGCATCTTCCAATTGGGTGTCAAAGCGTTTTAATGCGTTTCCAAAAAGCAATATAACAAAAGGAATGTAATGTAGTGAAAGGATAGTAGTGATCGGAAATTGCCCATAAGCCAGCCAGTCAGGCGGGATCAATCCGAGGTTCTCAAACCAACCTTCCAGACCACCAACGGCTCGGTTTTTAAACAATGTTCTCCATGCCAAAGCAAATGTCCAACTTGGCAACATGTAAGGAACAATCAAGGCTGTAGCAAACCATTTACTACCAAACATATCAGTGCGACTTAAAAGCCACGCCAATATACTCCCGACGGAGAGAGAAACCAGGATTACCCCTAAAGAAATACTAAGAGTATGTTTAAGTGGTTCCCAAAATAAGATTTGAGAAACTGGTGAGAAAAGCGTGCGTTTAAAGTAATAAGTGGTGAAATCACCAAGTATTCCGCCGGCACGGCGTTCATCTCCAAACTGAATTTGAATCGCATCAATTAAAAGAGATAAAATTGGAATAAATATGAGATAGAAAAATAAAATAGTCAAAATAACGCCGAGAATGGTAGTCGGTTCTCGCCAACCAATTTTCAATCTATAATGAAAATTACCCCATCTATAATTATCTTGGGATATTTCCCCAATTTTAATATTCATTATTATTAGTAATCTTTAATATTTGATCGGATATTGGAAGGGAGTGATTATTCTTCTGATGAAACGAGGTTCAACTCCCCTTATTTTCTAACTCCCTTCCGAATTATTATTACTTAAATTATTCCATTCAAAGACTTCCATCTGGTTCACCTTCCTTTTTGGATTTATCTACTTGATCATCATCCCCATTCTCATAATATCCCAATTCCCCATTTACCTTCCTGAAAAATAGTACCCCTTCACTACTAGACATGTGGTTCCTTTTTGGACATGGACAATTCATCAGTTTCTTGACCAATCAGAGGTGAAGAAAGAAGAAGAATTGAAAGGATGATGAGTAGATGTTTCACTTTGTTTCCTATAAGTGGATTTGTAGAACCCAATATATACCACGAT
>DCMX01000234.1 GCA_002321855.1 Fidelibacterota bacterium UBA1611
CCAAAATCAGAGATCCCCGCCCCACTAACTAAACCTACATAGCCAGCTCCTATTACTGTAATTCTGTTCACTTTGTTTCCTTTACCTTTAGAATTAATGAACCACAATTGTAAAAAATAAGTTCCAAATAACTCAAATCAATCCAACTCTTCTTCTGAGAATCCATTCTGATGTTAATAAAATAAGAATAGATACCATTATCCAAATATTTTCATGCAAAACGGCTCGTTGTACATATGATTCGGATTTTGTTTTTGGACTAATTAGACCCATCAAAGAATGACGATTCTCCCAGTATCTAAACTCACCATCTGTTTTCTGGCTTATTATTTTTAATGGGGAGTCATTTAAAAAAACATGATTTAATTCTATTTGGCTTTCTTCAACATCAAATGATCCCCTGCCAATTACATAGGACTCTTCATTTTGATTAATTTCAACCGTGTATTCAATCTGGCCCGATTGGGATGCCCAAAAACGGCTTTTATATTCCTTGCTCTCTAAATCGAACGATAATGGTTTTACACTAATCTTATTTCCGTCAGAAAATAAATTCACTATTCCATCGTTCATAACAATCGTTGTAGATAATGTGGGTTTTCCCGTCAATAATATAGCTTCACCTTGTTGATAAGAATTTTTATCGGTCCGGAAAAAGAATTCTTTGTTTCCGCCCGTTTTCATTAACCAACCAAACATTATATTCCACATGTCTCTCAGTAATTTGGATTGGTTTGATCCTTGTAGTTTATAATGTAGTGAAAACATATCCGGGGAGCTCCAAAAAATATATCTCATTGATTTTTTCTCACCAGCAACGAGTAAAGGAACATTCACTCCTGAAACATTATATTCGGCTAATATAAATTGTTCTGAAGTGGTAGTCTCTATGCCAGATGCTAAAGGAGGAAGATTAATATTTTCTTCCAGAGCCCATTCAATTCCCTGAAAAGCAAAAAGATTTACCCATTCTTTTGTGAAATTCCATTCTGTTTGGATACCAGATATTAATATTGGTTTTTTTAACTCCAAATTCATCAGGTTTAAATAGCTGGCAATGGTAGTTGGTAATGATTCCGGTCCAGAAATAATTGTGAAACCTGATTGATGTGAAATGAGTTTCTTAGCAAAAATTCTATTGAAAGATTTCCAATCGTGTTCATTTTGAGTTACAGGATGGTTATCAAAAATAATCAATTGATATTTTTTTTCCCAAAAAGACTTTATATCAGGTAAAAAACCATCTTTTCCATAAACAAAATGATCAAGTTCATATTTCTGATTTTCACCAATATAGTGCTTTAATATAGATGTATTATAATTTGGCGCACCTGTGAGCATGGCAATGCGGTATTTATCTTTCAAAATGTGTATTCTTACAATCTGTCGATTATTTTGAATATTTATTTCATCGGCCAAGGCGCTGACCTGTACGCGATACGATGTTTCGCCTACTGTTGCTGGTTCTACTCGGAAACGTACCCGATCCTTACCACCATGACCACTTACATTAATTACTTTAGAACCAATTAATCTGTCACCATGAAAAAGAGTTACATTAATACGTTCACTTATATTACCGAAACTTGAAATCAATACATCAAGGTCTATTTTTTCTCCCTTTACCACAACAGGCGGTGCATCAATGGATTGCACGGCTAAATCTATCATTGGGATAGTATCACCGACCCCAATAATATGAATGGGAAAAGTTGGTTTAAGATCGAAGGAAGAAGGTAAGGACCCTTGATTAATTTGACCATCTGTAAATATAACAGCTCCTGCTATTCTTTTTCGTTTATTGTCATCCATTTTTCTAAATACATGTCCTAAATTTGTCGACCCAGAATTCAATCCAAGATCACTTACCTTCCCTACAGTATCCAGCTGCGAACCAAAAGAATAAACATCCATTTGAACATCAGATTGTTTTAATTGATCTAAAAAAGATATTATACCTGATAAATATGCAGATGATGAAGGTTGTTTGTAGTATCTCATACTGAGTGATTTATCAATAAATATTTGCCATACCAATGATTTAGATTCTTTTCTTTTAATATCAATTTTTGGATTTAAAAATAATAATAATACCAGAATTAGCGCAGTCCCCCGAAGAAATATTATTATTTTAAATCCGGAATAACTAAAAAACCGAATAAATGATAAAATGAATACAATCACAGAAAATAATAGCACAAACCAAAACAGTAGATCCGGGGAGGTCAATGATATCATTAAGATCAGTTCAGTTTTAAATTCGGAGAGACATTAAATATCAGGTTTGACTTATAACCCGATTTTAATTTTATTTCACCTAAAAAACTGACCATTGCAGCATTATCAGTGCAATATTCTAAATCAGGATATAATATTTGTGCATTTCTTATTCTGTTATTTAATTCCTCACGTAAGCAAAAATTTGCTGCAACACCGCCGGCAATAACACAATTTTTTATCCCAGTTTTCATTATTGCTCGGGCCAATTTTTCCGATAAACAATCTACAATGGCTTGTTGGTAGCTCGCAGCAACATCAGCTAATCTGTATTCCTTTGATTCTTGAAAGTTATCCATGAAATATAATAACGATGTCTTTAGACCACTAAAGCTGAATTCCAGATTATCAGAACCCATTAAACTGCGAGGAAAAATTATTTTTGTCGGATTCCCATTTTTTGAAATTTTTTCTATTTGAGGACCACCAGGATAACCTAAACCCAATATTCGAGACCCTTTGTCAAATGCCTCTCCGGCGGCATCATCTCTAGTTTCTCCAAGTAAATCATAAATCCCCATATTTTTTACCAACCATAATTGTGTATGCCCGCCTGATATTAAAAGACATATAAATGGATAACTTAAATTTGGATCGGCAAGAAAGTTCGCGAAAATATGTGCTTCAAGATGATTGATAGGAATAAGAGAAATATTAAGCCCTATAGATAAACCCTTTGCAAAACTAACACCGGTCAAAAGTGCTCCTGCAAGACCTGGTCCTTGGGTAACCGCTATTGCATCTAAATCACCAAGCGAAAGGTTTGCCTCTGATATGGCATCATTTACAATAGAATTAAGCATTAGTTCATGTTCTCGGGACGCAATTTCTGGTACAACACCACCAAAGGAAGAATGGACAACCTGTGAACTAATTATATTGGATAGTATCCTTCCATCATGACAAATCGATGCTGCAGTTTCATCACAAGATGTTTCAATTCCAAGTACGGTCATCCCGCTTCTCGGGCAACACCAAGCTCGATGGTGCGTGGTGAAAGGTCTCGCCAATCTAATACAGTAGATGGGATTTCTACATTAGGCTCATAAAATTGTTTTTGAAGAATCCAATTATTGAAGTCTACTGTAACATTAATTTCATCTGAATTTAAATTAGCAATTTGATTCATACCCCCAACTACAGTTAAAGATACCGTTTGGGGAGATGGAAATACACGGATTTTGTCTCGCTTGTTAATTACTAATACAGGAATATCTACAATAATTCTTTCACTTATTTGCTGAATATCGATACTAAATTCGATCTCATTTTGTGAGAATTCTATTAATCGACCGATAGACTGAATATCAATCCATCCACTTAATGGTTCTCTCGCTTGTAGAAATGTGTCAGGATATGTTAATACTTGCTTAACCGATACAAGATCTTCTTTTGGACCTGTTATTTCTATTTCCGGAGGATATAGGTTAACTGATCCTATATTGACATAGCCATCATCCAATTCAACTTTTATCATTGGCTTTACTGGAACAGTCTTGACAAGAATTTCGTCCAAACTTATCTTGATACGACTAGGATATATAACTTCAATAAATTTTAACTTATAAGCTGAAGGGAGAACCACCTTTTGGGGATATTGATCAAAATATTCATTTAAAACAAACTCGTACTCTTGAGAGATACCTTCTAAATCCAAAACAAGTTTAAATCCCGCAAACCTGCGAATCAAATATGCTTTAAACAAATCCCGACCTGTACCTTGAAGAAGGACAGACGCAAATTCTGGTACCTCTTTACGGTGTGCTTTTTGAGCATTTAAATTTCTTGCTTCGATTGGCAATTGCATTATAGTTGAATACGTATTACCACTAACAACAAATATCCAAAGTAAAAAAGCTAGACCGAAAGCTCCTATGGGTAGGACAAATTTCTGTGCAAGCGAATGATCAATGGGACTCCTACTATTCATCCCACCGAATTTAAACTATTTTTCAGATTCTGGATCGGGTCCGGTTCCAGGTGGATTTTCTTCTTTTTCAGCTTCTTTAGCAGCTGCAAAAAGCTCTTGAGGTAAATTTAATTTTTCATTCGCACTCGTATCCTGGTTCTTCAGGTACTCCTTTACCTCATCTGTAGCGGACTTTGTCCGGCCTATTCCTGCTAATTCTTCTTTATATAAGACAACCTTTTTATCATCGGGAGTAACCTTCATTACTATTCCAGAAAGGTTCGCGCTAACTTCATATTGGTTTGCCAGTGCACGTCGATCTTTCTTTGACATTTTCCCAAAAGGTATGATGCCTTCAACATCCATATCCAATTGAATAATAATACCTTTATCCAGCACACGTATTATTTCACCGCTAACTTCTTTCCCTGCTTCGTAATGATCGGTAATCGCTGGCCAAGGATCATCCTGAACTTGTTTATAACCAAGTGATATTCTACGATTTTCCCTCGAGACTTCTATCACACGAGTTTCTATTTTCTGATCTTTTTCCAGAATTTCTCTTGAATGGTGGATAACTTTGGTCCAAGATAGATCAGATATATGGACAAGACCATCTATACCTTCTTTAAGCTCTATAAATGCACCAAAACGTGTTAGGTTTCTAACTTTTCCTTTATGTATCGTACCAACCATAAATTTTTCTTCTATTTCATCCCAAGGATCTGGTGAAAGCTGTTTAACTCCCAGACTAATTTTTCGCTCATCAGTATGAATTGATAAAACTTGAGCATCAACTTCATCGCCCAAAGAATATTCTTCTGATGGATTTTTGATATGTCGCGTCCAAGATATTTCTGATACATGAATCAAACCTTCAACACCTGGCTCTATTTCTATAAATGCACCGTAATTGGTTAAACTAACAATTTTTCCAGTTACAAGATTTCCAACTGGGTATTTTATTTCCACTTCATCCCATGGATGTGGTGTTAATTGTTTTAAGCCTAATGATATTCTCTTACGTTCTTCATCATATTCAATTACTTTAACCGTAATATCATCATTAAGACTCACTATTTCTGAAGGATGATTAATCCGCCCCCAGGATAGATCTGTGATATGGAGCAATCCATCAATTCCACCCAAATCAACAAAAACACCAAAATCAGTTACATTCTTTACACGACCTTCCAGAATTGAGCCAATTTCTAATTCTTTAAATAATGTTTCCCGCTGCACCTGCAAACTATCCTCAAGAATCACCTTATGAGAAACAACAATATTTTTTCGAGATTCATTAAATTTTACAATTCTAAGCTCTATCATTTTATTTAGGTAAATATCAAAATCTTGTATTGGTCTCACATCTATCTGGGACCCAGGCAAAAAAGCTTGAACTACCTCTAGGTCAACAACCATTCCTCCCTTAATCCGGCGAATAATCTTTCCACTGATTGTTGTTTGATTCTCAAATGCTTCACGTAAATCACGCCAACGTTTCAAAAAATCTGCTTTTTCTTTAGAAAGGATTGTATTCCCGCCTGCATCCTCAAGAAATTCTAAATACACTTCAACTTGATCTCCAATCATAGGCAATTCATCTTCAGAAAATTCATTTCTATCAACGATTCCTTCTGATTTAAAACCAATATCAATCAAGACATCCCGTTCGTTTAATCCCACCACACGTCCTTTTATTAGCTGATGCTCAGAGATATCAACTAGGGTAGCTAAGTAAGCCTGGTTTATTTCATCAGAAATTTTTTCGTTTTCAGTACTTGCTGCTATTTCTTGGTAGGTTACTACCCGGACATCATCAAACAAGTTCGGATTTAAATAATCTTTCACTTCAATAACATTTGATAGAGTATCGTCTTTGCTTTCAACAATAACCTCTGCCATTTTTGAGATATCTTCACCTACTGGTTCAGTAATTTTATTTTTATTCACTGATTAGATTTTCCTTTACTGTTTGATTATACTAACGATTTTATCAATCTGCTCATCAACAGTTAATAATCCTGTATCTATCTCTATCGCATCTTTTGCTTTTAACAGGGGTGAATTATCACGATTGGTATCCAATTCATCTCGTAGCCTAATATCTGCTTTAATTTCGTCGATAGTTTTTTTCTCACCTATCTTATTTAAATCTTTTTGGCGTCGGAGAGCACGTATTTCTAAACCCGCAACCAAAAAAAATTTAAAATCCGCATTAGGAAAAACCACTGTCCCGATATCTCGACCTTCAAGAACGCAATCTGTATTATCAGCAATTTCCCTCTGAATCTGAACCATGGAATCACGAACCACATTAATGGCACTAACCTCGCTAACTTTTTCAGTTACAGTACTGGACCGTATCTGATCAGTAACACTCCTATCATTTAGAAATATCTTATTGCCAGAATTAGAATCTCCAAAATAAATATTTACCGTATCAAGAAATTCTGTAATAGAACCTAGGGCTTTGAATGATACCCCATGTTCCATCAATCCCAGGGTGATTGCTCGGTACATAGCTCCAGTATCCAGATAGGTGATACCCATTCGGGTAGCAACGCCTCGAGAAGTTGTACTTTTTCCTGAAGCAGCCGGTCCATCAATAGCGATAATCATGGTAATTAACTCTCAATAAGCCGGCGAACTTACCCGAATTAATGGAGATTGGCAAAAACGAATAGAAATTCACCTAAGGAGAGAAACACCAAACATGAAAAATGAATCTTATTGTTTCAATCCTGTTATTTCATGTGGGAGTAATTTCCTATACTCACCTTCCTTTAATCTGCCTAGTTCAAGGGTTGAAAATCGAAAACGATGCAATAAAAATAGTGTAATCTTCAACCGTTGAAATATACGGCGTATTTCACGCTTTTTACCCTGTCGAAGGCGTAACACTGCAAAAGTTCTTCCCTTCTTTGTTTTTTGGCTTAAAACCTGTGCTTTCCCATATTGCCCCAAACCAATACTAATTCCTATTTCTATTTTTTTTACCTCTTGAGATGATAATCGTCTTTCAATAATAACTTGATAATCACGTTCAATATGGTTCTTGGGATGGGTCAGATAATGATGTAAATCACCATCATTGGTTAGTAATAGCAGACCAGTTGAATCTTTGTCCAGCCTACCAATTGGTACCAGTCGATATTTCGATGAGATATAGTGCATGACCGTCTCACGACCATAGTTATCCCGCGAGCTTGTAATAACACCTTTCGGTTTATTGAGCATTAGCACAACAGATTCTGGATTTGGATAAATCACTTTCCCATCATATCTAACCTCATCATCCTTTACTACATTATAAGCAGGGTCCAATACCATATTACCATTTACCATCGTAGTAGCCATACGAATGAGGTTATCGGCTTTCCGCCGGGATGCAATCCCGGCTTTAGCAAGGTACTTGTTCAACCTCATGAAATACTATGTAGATGTATCTACGAAGTGAGAATCAGTTTCCGATTCTTTGAAGACTGTAATTTGTTCTCCTAAGGTTGAATCTGCATCAAGAAGCTCTGTGACTTCCTTAAGTTTTGGCATATCCGATAAACGGTTTAGTCCAAAGTGTTCCAAAAATTTATTTGTCGTCTTATATAATAGTGGACGTCCGGGCCCGGTATCTCTTCCTTTAATCTTGATAATATTACGGTTTAACAATGTTTTTAATACTCCAGATGAATCAACACCTCGTATCGCCTCAATCTCATAACGATTGATTGGCTGTTTATAAGCAATAATGGCCAAGGTATCCAATGCCGCTGATGAAAACTTTAACCTACCTTCTTTGTTTAGTAAACGGCGAATCCATACCTCATACTCGCTGCGTGTAACTAACTGATAACCGCCTGCAACAGATCTTATTTCACAAGCCATATTATGCTTCTTGTAAAAATTATTTAATTGCTCTACTGTATTTTTCAAACTGGGTGCATCATTATCAAAGACAGTGTTAATTCGTGCCTGAGTTAGTGGATCAGAATCGGCAATTAATAGTGCTTCAACGATACGAATTTGTTCCTCTTCGTTCATCAGGCTTCCACTCCCATATGATATAGTTCTAAATCGCCGAATAGTTCACATTGGCTAAAAGTGCATACACCTTCTCTCACAAGGTCTAATATTGCCAGGAAGGTAACAACAATTTCTATTCGAGAATGCAGTTTGGATAATAACGTAGAAAATTTTACTCGACCATCACCATCAAAATACCGGAAAATAAATTTTTTTTGTTCTTCAAGTTTTATAGGTTCACTTTGAAGTTCGAATTGGCTAATAACAGGACGATTTTCCATCGCGTTTTTAAAAATACGTGCAATATCGAACAGGGATGTATCCTGAAACAAATTTTCGATTACTTCCCCTTCATCTGAATTTATAATCTGTTTAGATTGTCTATGAAAATTATGACTTCTATTATCCGCTAGCGAACTCAACATCGCTGCTGCATCCTTAAAACGCTTGTATTCTATAAGCTGTTGCATTAATTCCGTTCTTGGATCGATAATTATACCTTCTTCATCTAGTTCAGGACGCGGTAATAGCATTTTCGCCTTAATACGCATGAGACTGGATGCCATGACAATGAATTCTCCAGCCACATACATCTTTAATTGTGTCCAAGCTTCAATTGTATCAACAAATTCTTTTGTAATTGTTGAAATAGGTATATCATAAATATCTATTTCATCCCGTCGAATGAAATAAAGTAATAGATCTATTGGACCTTCAAAATTATCTAAGCTCACTTTATACATTTACGTAATTCAAACCCATAGCTTCTCTAACATGAAAAAGATAACGATCTGCAATTTCCGTGGCTTTTTTTGCTCCTGTTTCAAGAATCTGATGTACATCATCTGGATGATCTAAGAGATAATTTCGTTTTTCCCTATAAGGGTCAAAATGCGCTTTTATTCTTTCAATCAATTCTTTTTTTACATCACCATAACGTAGACCTGGAGAATCATAACGTTCTATAAGTTCTTGTTGCTCATTTTTGTTTAAAAAAAGACTGTATATATTGAACAGTGGAGTATTTTTATCTTTTGGTTCATTAACAGGTGCTGAGTCAGTCACTATCGACATAATACATTTTTCTAATTCCTTTTCATCAATAAAAATTGGAATAGTATTACCGTACGACTTGCTCATTTTCTGACCATCTATTCCAGGAACTAACATTGAGTCTTCTTCAATATCTGGTTTTGGGATAACAAATACATTGCCGTAAGTATGATTGAACTTTAAAGCAATATCTCGTGTTATTTCTAAATGTTGTTTCTGATCTTTTCCTACAGGAACAATATCGCTCCCAAAAAGTAAGATATCCGCTGCCATCAGCACTGGGTAAGAAAATAAACCCATATTTGGTATAATCCCCTTAGCAACTTTATCTTTATAAGATGTTGATCTTTCCATTAGTCCCAGACTAGTAACACTGGAAAGTAGCCATGTTAATTCAGCAACTTGTGGTAAATCTCCCTGAATCCAAAAAGTAGATTTCTCTGGATCAATTCCTAAAGCCAAAAAATCAACTGCAGAATAAAAAGTATTTTTTTTTAGTAATTCTTTTTCCTGAGTGGTCGTCAATGCGTGATAATTAACAATAAAACAAAAAAGGTCGTTTTCTTGTTGATAGTGAATCATCCGTGACATCATACCAAAATAATTCCCCAAATGTAGATGGCCTGATGGCTGAATTCCGCTTAAAACACGTAAATGCTTCTTTTTTATTATATTATTCGATGGTGTCAATGGTCTTAAAAGAATTAGTATGTGGATTATTCAACTGAGGGGTTCCATGAACAAATAAGGCCGCCAATCGACCTGAAGATCCTTCACAAATCGCTGAAAATAATGAATGCGGTTTGGTCGTTTGGGTTGATGATCAAGGGGCATATTTGCTTCATCTGGCGTGCGGTTACCCTTTTTCTGGTTGCAAGGTTTACAAGCTGTTACAAGATTCTCCCAAATATCTTTTCCACCCCGAAACCTCGGTAAAACATGGTCAACAGTAAGATGACTGGTCATTTTCGTTCCGCAATATTGACAAGAATGGTCATCTCTTATTAGGATATTTTTACGACTGATTTCAACTGCCATGTCATTATGTCTTATATAATCCCGAATTTTTATAACACTCGGTAAATTAAAAGAAATAGATGGGCTATGTATTTTTTCATCGTACTTTTCTATAACATCAATCCTTCTCAAAACCTGTAAACAAATCGCCCGTTTTGCAGTACAGACAGTCATTGGTGCATAATTCGAATTTAGGACTAAAACAACTCTATTAAGTAAATATCCATTTACTGCTTTAGATTGCGGTGAAATCATTAGCTGAAATTAAAACGAATCGAGTGAGTTGAAATGTAGATATCTGAAAGTTTTTCATTTGAATAAGAAAACCCCCTTTCAAGTGTTTCTTCTTTCACGGTACCCTGGCAATGGATAATACCCAATCCTCCTGTGGAAAATCCAACATGGGTCACTCTTTCATTTTTTCCAAAAAAATGTAAATCCCCTGGTTTAGCAGTTTTTCCATCTATTATATGATTATTTACGGCCATATGCTGCTGCCAAGAATCGCGGGGCATCTTAATTCCTGCCACTAAGCAAACCATTTGTACAAATCCAGAACAATCAAACCCAAATGATGTCCTGCCACCCCAACGATAAGGACACCCTATCAAACTTTGTGATATCTCAAGTATTCTATCTGGATCTGATTTTTGAACCAATGGTTGCAGTTCTTGATCCGATGGATAAACTTGACCATCTGCTGAAATTATTTTTTTATTTTTTAATCTTACTCTCATACCAAAGGGGAATTTTCCTCTATGGATAGTTATATGTGTTGCTGGAAATGGTTTATCAGCAAAACGACCAAAAAAATTCCTTATCCAACTTTTATAACCATCATCCTGCTCAACCTGTACCCACTCTCTATTTTGCGTCAGTACCTGAATTGATTCTCCCGATATTGCTTCGGTCACTTTTGCAGAATTGAAATTGGGCTCAGAATAGCATGGAGCTATGGGTGTAATCACTATAAACCAAGGTTTCTGTATTTTTGACATAAGTAGAAAATTATTTATCCTTTATTGAATATAAAATAACAATCATGGTTGTATTGTAATTATTAAAATGTTTAACCTCGATAGTTTTTTGACATTCCTTTGCAGCAGGGAAACCCGTGAAATCCGGGTACAGTTCCCGCTACTGTGATTGCTAAGTGGTTCTTTTAAACCATCTTCGGTTTCATAAACTGGGGAGAAGGGAAAGAATTTTAGAGCGTAAGTCAGGAGACCTGGGCAAAGAAATGTATCCACTGGCTTTCGGGTTAAAGGTTATGATACGTGGTGTTAATTCCCCATTTATTCATAACCCCTTTAAAAAGGGGTTTTTTTATGAAAAAATTGAAGAAAATCGGACTTTTCATTTTACCAATCCATCTGATTTTTGCTTTCCAAAATATTTCAGGGTTTATGATTGATAATAACGGTAGCCCAATAGAATATTGTACCATAATACATCTGAAAAACGGATCTTGGACCATAACTGATGAAAATGGTTTCTTTCTTCTACAATCAACAATCTTCGAAGGCGATACATTGGAGATATCACGTATTGGTTTTAACAAAAAACATTGTATTATAAAAAATTCAGCGAGTATACAAGTTTCATTAAGTAAAAATGTAATTGGTGTGGCACCTGTATCAGTTGAAGGTAAATCGCCCCAATTTCATGAAAAACTATCTAAAGAAGAATTCACAGCGATTGATAAATATTCAAAGCATACTTCGCTACAGAGAATACCAGGATCATTCATCAAATCTTATGGGGGTATGGCTGGTATTGTAAATCTGAGCATGGATGGCGGTCAGCCGGTTCATACAAAAATTATTCTCGATGGTATTGACCTAACGAACCCCCAAAATGGCCAGACAGATCTGTCCAATATCCCTGTTGAAATAATGCAGCAATTATACTTGGGTCGTTCACCAAATTTAAATTATGGATCTGGATCTTTTGATGGAGTTGTTCATATCCAACCAATAATAAATCGTTCTTCAATTAAACTATGTGCGGGTTCTTATGGATACATCAGCCGCTCAGCGGATTATACCTGGCTCTACCCTCGAATTAAACTAAACGTCAAATATGGAAATAATATTTCAGCAGGCAATTATCCAATAACGCGAAATGATTCAACTATAATCCGTCAAAATAATAATTTCAGTGAAAGTTTCTTTTCAAGTTTATTCCATTTTCAAAAGAATCAACAACAAATATTCAAAGGATTCTTCTTTTCCACTAATCAAGATCGCGGGATTCCTGGAAGTTTATCCTGGCCAAGCCCTAAAGCAAACCGTGAAAACAATATTAATCTAATTGGGATTAAGTATGTTTACTTAATGAAACATGGACATCTTAGACTACATAGTTATCAAAGATCGAGTGACGAATACTTTAATGATCCAGATCTGAGCATAAATAGCCACCACCGGGTAAAGGTATCAGGAATAAAGTTTAATGGTCATCAAAAGCTCAATGATCATATTGAGTTTAATGGAATTATTGATTTGAAAAAGGAATCTATCAAAAGTTCAGATGTTGGAGATCGAAACCGCAAGACAATTTCTACCGGCATACAAGCCACTTTAAAGTTCGTTGATTGGTTAAATATCCAACCTGGATACCGAACTGATATATTGGATGATTTTATAGAAAACACATATGATCTGACATCATCCTTGAATCTATCACCATTGGGTAATATGACAATGTCATTTGGTACTGGATTTCATGCTCCAACATTCAATGATCTCTACTGGGTTTCCGATTCTTATAGTGAAGGAAATCCCTATCTTAAAATTGAGCACAATCAATACCGAATAGTGCGTTGGGAAAATAATTTCGAATCAATGACCAATGTCTCACTTGAATACCGAAGACGGTATAGTGACAATTTGATCACC
>DCMX01000091.1 GCA_002321855.1 Fidelibacterota bacterium UBA1611
TTCTTCTGCCTGATCTGCTCTTTCCGGCCAGTTTCGTTTTCCACTCCAATGGTAGATCTTTATCCAATAAACAGATGTTTGTTTTAATTCATTATCAGTAATCGGCCGATAATCCTGTCCTGATTTCATTTCACCAAAATATTTTTGCAGCAAGCCATTTAGTTTTTTCCGTTTTTCATCCAAGCTCTGAATCACCTGCACTTGTCCAAAGGCCATCACACTTTCATACTGGACACTTTTTTCCAGCGGTATATTGGATGGTAATAGCCGACCCGAACGATAACATTCGAAACATACCTCTAGGTAATTATCTGCATTGAACCTGATGCGGCCAAACGCGTTGGAATGAAAATATATCTCATGATAATCTTCCGAATACCAAAATGTCGTTGGTATAACGAAAGGTTGTTTTCGATCCCTGGTGGCGATATGTCCAAATTGGATTTTATGTAAAAATTGGATGATCCACTGGTCATCCATTTCCAATTCTGGTCGCCGGGATTGATTGATAGGTTTTTTATTTGGATCGAAACTCATACTAAAAATTAGTTCCAAAGGAAACTATTTGGATCATACCAAAAGGTTCTAGAATCATTACACCATAATCTATCTAAAGAAATGGAAAATTATCTGAAAGGGCATAAGAATAATACTACCACTCTTCCGAAATATATTGATTTCAATTTGAATTACCCCGCTTTTGTAAAGCAATCAGGCTGATAAATTCATAAATTATATTGGCTGCTAAAAGACAAGTTACATTTGCCGGATCGTAAGCAGGCATTACCTCAACCATATCATAACCGATAAAATCTATATCCGTTAATCCTCGAACCAAAGAAATGGAATCATAACCAGTGAAACCACCTGCTTCAGGTGTGCCGGTTCCTGGGGCATATGCGGGATCTACAAAATCAATATCAAAGGTCAGATACGCTGGACCTCTTCCAACCCGAGCTTTTATTTTTCTTATAGCCTTATCAATACCCATACGATGTAATTCTGGTCCAGTAATAGCCATGAGTCCAGCTTCTGTTGGCATCTGATGATCGCCCTCATCGTACAAAGGCCCTCTCAACCCAATCTGGCTTGATCGTGCCGAATCAATAAGGTTTTCTTCTAAGGCACGCCGAAAAGGGGTTCCATGTGTATCTTTCTTATTAAAATAACCATGCCACAAATCACAGTGAGCATCAAAATGTATCAGCGCTACAGGTCCAAACTTCTGTTTTATTGCCCTGAGTATTGGTAAAGAAACGGAATGGTCTCCACCCATGAATATAGGAATTGTTCTACTGTCAAATATGGCTTTAGCACCAACCTCAATCTTTTTATGTGACTCCTGTATATAGCCTGGAACAACAGGGATATCACCATAATCTATACCAGAACAATAATCAAAAATTCCTATTTGCTGTGCGGGGTTATAGGGTCGAAGCAGCAAAGAGTTATCCCGAATTCCAGCGGGACCGAATCGTGCACCAACTCGAAAGGTGCCTCCTGTGTCAAAAGGTGCACCAATAATTGCAAAATCTGCATCGTCTAGTACTTCTATATGGGGCAAACGCATAAAGGTTCTAATCCCTTCAAAACGTGGATAATCCATAGCGTCAAGAGGTTGATATTTCTTTTTTTTTGTCATATTTAATCCTTTTTATTTTTCTTGATCAATAGAAACACCATATTTATAAATGAATAAAACTAAGACCGCTGCACTGATTCCAAATAAAAGCCACCAAGGCAGTCCAAAAGCAGCTGGAATAGTCCCACAGAGTAGGGCAGTAACGCCAGCAGCAGCAGCATAAGGCAATTGCGTATACACATGATCCATAAGTTCACATCCAGAGGCCATGGATGTCAAAATAGTTGTATCAGAAATAGGTGAACAATGATCCGCCCAAACTGCACCAGTTAATACACAGGCTATAGTTGAATAAAGAATATGATAATTTTCAGGATTGGCACCACCATTGTTTTCCATTATTGCCCAACAAAGTGGGATCACAAGTGGCATTAAAATAGCCATTACTCCCCAGCTTGAACCAGACCCAAATGCAGTTATTGCTGCGATCAGAAATACAACTGCAGGTAGAATATTCATGGGGATCGCGTCACCGAGCGCTGCCACAATATAATCTGCAGTTTGAAGTACTGCTGAGATATCTGCCAGTGCCCAGGCCATGATCAGGACAAGCATGCCCATTACCATAAATTTGAGTCCGTTGTACCATGCTTCGAAAACCTCATTTATGCTTAGGATTCGCTGTCCAACAGATAATCCTGTAGCCATTATTGTGCTTAATAATGTAGAATGCATTAATGCGGCAAAAGTATCTGCGCTGCCTAGAATATCCTTTATTGTATTTCCCTCTCCTGTTGCAAAAATAAATGCCACCATACTTATTACTAAAATAGAAATTGGTAATACCGCATTAATCGCACGGTATGGTATGTCCATTTTTACCTGTAGATCTTCACTGGTGGAAGATCTTTCTTGATCCTGTTCAAGTTTTATATTCTCTTGCCCTTTCCTGGCGTTTAATTCCACATCTACCATCGGTCCAATATCCCGACCAGTAGTTACCACGAGACCAACTAAAAAAATTGCAAGGAAAGGATAAAAACTGTATGGTATTGAATGAAGAAACAATAAATATGCTGATTCGTTTAATCCTGGTAATCCCTTAATTGAATCAGCGATTATACCTACCTGAAAACCAATCCAAGTAGTGATAACTGCAATGGTAGAAACTGGTGCAGATGTTGAATCAACCAGGTAAGCTAGTTTTTGACGGGAAATCCGTAATTTATCACAAAGCATGCGAGAAGTATTGCCAACAATGAGCGTATTAGAATAATCATCAAAAAAGATGACCAGGCCAAATAACCAAACAGCAATCTGACCTTTTTTTGGTGTATTGGCTCTTTTTATTAAATGGTATATAATACCGTGCATGCCGCCATTGCGATATACAATACCAACCATCCCACCAAGCATTAAAGTAAATAATGTGATTGCTGCATGGTCCCGATCAATAAACGTATTTAATATATATACATGAAATGATTCCAGTAGTCCTGTAAAAAGACCACCCAGACTAAGCCCATTCGTTGCCCATGCACCAAACCAAATAGCCACAAATAGTGCCGGGACCACAGTCCGCAATATGAAAGCTAGTGTAATTGCGATTAATGGAGGCAGTATAGATATCCACCCCGGAATAACTGTTTTAGTAAATGATAATAATGTTTCGTTCGCTTGCTTTATTTTAAATGATTTAGTACCAATTTTATCTAAAACAATGTCTTTAAAAACAATTTGATGTTTTGAAGGGTTTTTAGTATCAATCAATTCATTATCTATATATAAATGGATAGGTTTTGACAATGTTGATAATGAATCCACACCGATATTGAATTGTACATGACTCAAAATAATTTTTGGGGAATCATATTGTATCTTACCAGCAAAAATAAATTGACAAGAAATGCTCAAATAGATTACTAGAAATACCACAGTATTGGATTTATATCTTGTTCTCATATTTAACAATGAGGAAATGATTAAAAAGAAATATTCATAGAATAGCCACCGATGTTTTGGATAACCCCAAAGTCACGGTGCACATAATCGATCTGGATACGAGGACCGCGAGGTATCTTGTAGTTGACTCCGATACCGATCGTGAATTGGTTAGATAATTCTTCCCTTTTATCTTTGTCTTCATGTTCTTCTAAAAAGATGTAGGACTGTCCTGCACGAACTGAACCAATTCCCATGAATGTATATTCCACTCCCAAATTGATGTATTCATAATTATTGTTGGGATGAATTGCGTCACTAGCCAAGGTTAATTTATGCATTTTGTTATCTATTATTTCTCTACTTACACCGAAACGGAAAATAAGCGGTAATAGCCAACCTTGTGTATCTAAATGTGAATCAAGTTTATCATTATTACCAAAGATGGTTTCATCAATATCGAAGTCTCTTTCAGTATCATACCCATCTAACTTCATTTTATTACCAAAATTAGAAATGCTCATACCGATGCGAATACCTTTATTCTTCGTCACAAATAAACATCCAATATCAGTTGCTATAATGTTGGCATTCATATGCCATATCTTTTCCTGGACCAATTTAATATTTAATCCAAAAGAGAACCTGTCAGTGAGTTTTTTGGCATAGGAAGTGGCCAGTGCAAGATTACTAACTTCAAACAACTCACCCGTACCCTCTGGTGCTTGAATAGTCCGTACTTTCATTTCGTCCATTGATATGGAAGTAATGGATAAACCAATGGCTCCGGCACGACCCATAGGTATCACTGCAGCACTATGGGTGAAATCAATGCCTACGAACCAGGGAGTATAGTAAAAATGGGTAGCTGGCCGTTGTATATTTGCAATCCCAGCTGGATTCCAGTACAATGCAGTAGCATCATTGGCTACAGCAGTGAACGCTCCCCCCATGGATAAAGAGCGAGCACCTATACCAATATCCAGAAAAGATGCAGCAGTTGTACCCACATTACTTTGCCCTACTAATAATGTGGACAGCATCAAGATTATTAAGTATTGACGGAATATCCTCATTTGATCAACGCAAATTTTCCAGTGAATTCGCCAATGCCTGCAGCGTCCACATGGTACATGTACAACCCATATGAGAGCTCCAAACCATCCTTGGAAAGCATGTTCCAAGAATAGGTACCGTTCTCATTAATGCTCTCATGATCAAGTGTATTTACTAGATACCCATTCAAGGTGAATATCTTGATGGTGCATTCTGTAGGCAGATTAATAAAATCAAGTTTTCTTTCTCCACGACCAGATTCAACAGTAAGTCTTGGCTCCCAAGCAGCTGCGACTACATATGGATTGGGAACTACCGCAATATCATCCAATTCATCACTGGCAAGTGTATTGCTTATCCTTGAAGAAATAGTGGTGAAATGATATTTATCATCTTCAGTGAAAGGAATATTAATGGCAATCTTAAAAACATCGCCATTTTCAACATCCTCAATATCATTGAAAGCTGTATCAATGATCGTTGTATCTCCCGTACTATAAACCGTCGTAACAGAATCATACGGATAAAATACGACAAACATATATGGACTTAACTCACCTGTGTATGGAAGAATTAATATGGCCTCTTCACGATCCCATTCACTATCACTGTCCATATCAAACACCCTGAAATCCATGGTATCACCATCAGTGATATTCTTAATAAAAAATGGTGTACTGACGGGAGTAGAAGAAGCATCTATATTGACTGAATCGCCGATATTTCCTTCAAAGGTTATCTCAAAATCAGCAGGATAAACACGAGAATCAATGATCTCCCAGCCATAGTTACTATTGCCAACAGTAAAGCCGGACTTGTCTATATTTACACCCAAAGGCGCATTTTTTACCCTGATTTGCATACCCTCAAATATTTTATTATCTTTTTCACCATTTAAATATTGACTCTGATAGATAGGATAGTATTTATAGGATGCAACATATTGGATTTCTTCCTCGATTATACTAATAGAATCGATGGCAAGTATTCCACTCTCATAGTCAGCGCTAAAATCAACAGTGTCAGAATATGTAACTGTGTTTTCCACATTGGTAAGCACAAGAGAGGCTGAATCAATATATGTATGGCTTAAACTGGCCAATCCACTGAGGAATATGATGTTTTCCATTATGATTGTTTCATCGCGTACGTTGTATTGGATTTTTGGCTGAACATTTATTTCTTCAAATTCTACAGAATAGGTGCGGTTTTCAGGGATGTCTTCAAAAATGATCGTTTCAAGTTCGATGGAACCGGTAGATGAGCCGGAATCATGGACTACAATACTACTGCCATCCTCATTTGTATTAGGTGGTATATATCCTGCGGCTGTAGCTGTTGGTAAGGCAATACCGGCATTTTCACTCAAATTGATCACACGCCCCTTCCGATCCAGATCAACAATGATAGAACATTCAGAAGGAGCAATGGGCAATAGATTCTCAGCATCACTAAAACCTAGATCAAAAAAGTCCAGATCGTAACCTTTATCAAACGCAGTTACAGCATAATAATAGGTTTGACCATTGATGAGGTTTGAATCCACATAAATGTATTCTAAACCTGAATCTGTACCCATATCGAAATGCAAGCCGTTGAATCCAATTGGATGCGGGCCCATAAGACTATCTATTTTGTCAAATACTTCCAGAGGCTTTTTAAACGTGATATTTCCATATGTATCAGTAACGACGTAAGCATCGATAAATCCAGGATCTGTACTGCGATATATGCGGTATCCCTCAAAATCTCTACCATATATGGGATCCAAAGAATTTTCAGATCTATTATCCCATGAAAGAATTACCTTTTTATCACCGGAAGTCACATTGATTGTCGGCTTTAACGGTGGTTTGGCAAAGCTATAGTCATTATCATAGATATTCTGCATAGTGACTGTATTCCGAAGGATATCATCAAGATCATTACCGAATACCATAGCAACCGCAAACTTCTTTTGTTCGCCGGGTTCTAATGAAATAAATGCAGATCCGTATAGATACGTTTGATCAATATTCTGTGAAGGAACATCAAATTGTCCGGGCTGCATCTGGCTCCACATGACCTCATCGTTATTCGGTTGAATGCTGGGGTATGGTGCGGAATAAAAACTAGTCAAACCTATTTGGTCAGATTCATCATTATCTGTGATCTCAAAATTGGGCTCGCCTAGATCAGGGATTCCGTTTCTTTCAGTACCATCTACGTCAGGACCGGGATATCCATAATGATATTCACCTAATCCATCGGCACCGATATCATCTCGTTCAGCTAACCAATCACCATCATTATCAATACCATCGAATTGGCTTTCATCCGTCATACCATCACCATCATTATCAATACCATCATTGGGGTTACCCGGTGATTCTAAGAAACTCCAGCCAAAATAAACCGGATCAAAACCACCATAGGAATTACTCCAGCCATCATGATCCCATTGGTAAACAATATCATTATCAATATCAAACCAGGCGTCATCATCGCTGAAACTGCTGGGACCTCCTACGTCAGCATCTCCATACATACCGAATATCACACTGTCTAAAGTGGAAGTACCCACATTAGTGATCCAATAAGTAAAAATTATTATATCTTCAGCTGCTGGATGATTCCATTGATATCCGCGTACCTCTAATTCAACTCCAAGTCCACTTCTTCGGTCAGATTGACCTGCATCCGTTGAATCGGGGTAGTACTCAAATTCGTCGTTGTAATAGTCATCCATGACGAAGAAAGTTTCTTGATCAGCTCTTCCATATTTTCCATATTGACCATTCCAATAACCATCCCAATCATCATCTTTCTTCGGCCACGATTCCGGCCATGAATCTTCATTGGTACTTAATGCTAATATTTCCTGGTTCGGGTTCGCGTAGCCTGTCAATGGTTCAAACCCCCATTGATACCCTTCAGGTGAATCATCCGTTAATCCTTTTGTACCATCAGAAACAATATGCACGCGGTAACCATTTTCATCAATAACACTGGCAGCGATGATTGGAGAAAATTCATAAAAATAAGAATGGCTTGTTCCATAGGGATAGATACCAGACACATTGGTACTTAAGTCACCGATCATTCCATAATTATATACTCTGCATAAAACGCGGTTGCCGTTATGGTCAGCATATTTCCGATCAGTAACATCCAAGATCTCATTTAATCTTGCTCTATGCTCCATCACACTGTTACCATATTTGGATGGAATTTGTCCAAACACAAAATTCATTAGAAAAATAATGGTTAAGAATTTTTTCATACTAGAAGTTGATACTCATTCCGAATTTGAACTGACGTGGGCTGGAAAATGACGCCGGACTCATTAAGTATTGATCTAGTGTATTAAATCCTGGCCCGCTTAACTGAGGAGTATATGTTGGTAGCAATGAATAGGTTGCCCTTCCAGTATCGCTATTCACAGATAACTCATTACGAATATCAAATAAATTATAAATATTCAAATGCAGAGCAAATTGTATACCACGTATTTTAAAATTATAAAAGCTGCGCATATCCACATTCATTGTACTTGGCTTACGGGCATTATTTTCAAAGGATGTACGCACTTCGGCAAATTGAGCAGTATACGGTAAACCACTGCCAAAATTGTAGATCAAACTGATACCAGAATTCTTTACTGGATGGTATGTTACAGTAGCATTTAAGGTATGGCGTTGATCCCAATCCAATGGTACGAGCATTTTTTCCGGTTCTATATTGGATTGTTCATCAAAAAATGCAGCTTGTGGATCAGAAGCATTTCCCTCAGAGGTTGAAAAGGTATAATCAATATTCCCAGAAATATTTCCTGTAGGCTTTTTCGACAGAGCCAACGTTACACCTTTTGAGTACGCATGATCTCTATTGATGTATAATCCATATTGATCACCACCTACAAATGAATTGACTATTCTCGTAGAATTCAGATTCCGGATATCTTTATAATATCCTGTTGCTTCAATACCAATATCGTTACCAATCTGTTGTGAAAAACCGATCTCATATTGAGTCGTTCGTTCAGGCTCAATATCGGCATTACCCATGGTTGTAGACGTCCCACTTCCTGGTATCACTTCAAATTCCGGGTTTGTGAACAAGTAACTGTATGCCGTCATTTGGAAAAAATGTCCGTAAGAAAAATGTAGATATCCCTTATCTGTAATAGGAAAAGCTAGAGCAAATCGTGGACTGATCTGAGTTTTTGGGTCTACCTCTTCATACCATGGGTCTCCATACTCGTTTGACAATAATCGATCTTCATCCGTCTTCGTGTTTCCGGAGTACATCTCATCTTCTGATATCTCTCCGTCCCCATCAAGATCAAAATACTGGTTGATTGGCTTAAGGGGAACCCTGTGGTTTGGATCCCTCAGGTCATTGACCGTTTTCCACTGTGGATCAAAGTAGTCGTACCTGAGACCAAAATTTGCAACAATATTATCTGCCTCCATCTTATCCTGGAGGTAAAAAGACATCTCGCGAGGATTTCGGCCATCCTTACCATACGAATCATTTGTAGGGGAGTATAACGGGTTCTGATAGGTAGGGTTATTATCCGTATAGTCAGATAGCTGAATAGTAATATCTGTTAGGGTAATATTTGTCACCCTGTACTCAAATCCTGTTTTAAACTGGTGCCTTGCGTTTAACTGACTGGTTAGCTCTGCCTTGAACGTGTTGACAACAGATTTTCTATTGTAGGCACCCATAGAATGACCACCAGCATAATAATTATTTACGGGGGTATAATCATAAATAGTTGGGTTAACATAATAGATATTAGAGTCTAACTCTGGCCTATCAGAAAACCACTGTCCTTCATCGGAAAACTCAAAGTCTAGCTCCTTATAAAATTCAGGGTCATCACTGAGATGGTTTCTGTAGTGATTGGTCGACTGTGAGAGCATAACATTTGCGAAGGTAGACTGACTGAGCGACAGGTCCATCCTAAAAAGGTTTCCGATCCTAGTGTTAAAGTAATTGCTTCTGCCATCTGGGTTCCACTTATAAAGGTGAGAATAGTACTGGCTTTTGTTGTCACTGTACAATCTGTTATAGCTCATTTTCATGTATGGCGTCACCCGCCAGCTGAGCTTAACCTGCGTGGTGACCTGCTCGTTCCAGTTCATGGAAACCCAGTCAAATGCATTCTCATCTCTCAGACTGTCAATATAAGTAGGAATATCCTGACCTAGTTCAGGAACATAACCATTTCCAATACCAACCTCGTCATTAACAACAAAATTATTCCCCTCAGGGTCCCAGACAAAGGTATTCGGATGAAATATCCTCTGACCATGAAGATATCCATTATTCCTTTTAAACCTTCCGGACGCAAAAAATGAAAGTTTCTTTGATAATATGGGTCCCTCAATATTTCCCTTGATATCAGATATTCCGTTTAGGTTAAAGTTTCCTATTTGTGGAAGCAGGTCACTATCGTTTGACAGGTAGCTACCACCGTTGTAGCTAACGCTGCCCATGTAGTCACTGTAGCTGCCATCTTTGGTTACAATATTAACAATGCCAGACATGGCCTGACCGTACTCTGCATTGAACGTGCCACTGATAAACTGAAGCTCCTGGATAGCATTGTTCTCAATCTCAACAGAAATACCAGAGTTAAACGGATCAGTAACGGTAATTCCGTCAACCATGTAGGCGATCTCACCTCCACGACCCCCGCGAACATGTATCTCACCGTTCGAAATAACCACGCCAGCCTGTAGAGCGATCACATCCTCAAACTCTTCAACAGGGAGCATCTGC
>DCMX01000043.1:0-2697 GCA_002321855.1 Fidelibacterota bacterium UBA1611
CCAAAACCATCAATATTGAACATCCGCTCAATAAAATAGGATCCCGCAATGACAACACCCAGGATATGTCCTATTCCAGAAGCAATAGGTATGACGCTGTTTCGCATGGCATGGAGCCACACCACTCTTTTTTCTCGTAATCCTTTGGCGAAAGCTGTGCGTATATAGTCCTGGCTAAGATTTTCTAAAAGGCTGTTTTTCATCAACACGGTCATGGTTGCAAAACTGCCGATCGTCCATGCAATTACAGGCAGAATCATATGATGAATTTGATCCGCAATTTTCCCAAAGGGTGTTAATGTTTCCCATACTTCGATGGGACTTCTAAACCCGCCCAAGGGGAATATATCCCAAAAGCTTCCGCCACCAAAAAGCACCAGAAATACTCCACCCAGAGCCCAGCCTGGAATCGAATAAGCAATAAAAATAGCAACACTGGAACCAAAGTCAAATACTGACCCATGGTGCAGGGCCTTCCGGATACCAAGCGGTATACAGATTAAATAGGAAATAAAAATACCGGTCAGCCCAAAAAACAGGGAAATCTTAAAACGCGGTTTCATGACTTCTGTAACAGGCTGTAAATAGGTATAGGATCTTCCAAGATTACCGGTAAGAAGACCAGATGATTCTTGCTGAAAAATGACAGCATTCCGTGTCCCGTCTGCTTTTAGCCCATCTACGGATGCGTACCAAATTGAACTTTTTGACCCATCCTTTTCGATAACAGATAATTTTCCATTATCCATCGACCTGATATCAACACGCCATATGTGTCCATCCCGTTTTCCTACACGTTTTTCCACCGTTGTTTCGCCGTGAGGGATAATGAAGTCTCGATGTTTGATCTCTCTGGGCCAGATTCCCAACCAAATCAAATACCGCTGGTAAATGGGCTTATCAAATCCATAAAACCGCTCTAGTTCTTTTAATGCTTCAGGAGGAAGAGCACCAACCGCGTTACCGGTTACTCCTGCAGATCCGCCGCCACCTTCCACCCCTGCCATACCCCCCATTTGCAGTTGAATAATAGTTTGCTCTATCGGGCCACCAGGTGCTAGTTGGAGAATAATAAAAACGAGGACAGTGGATCCCAAAAATGTTGGGATCATTAAAAGAAATCTTCTTAAAAAATAGGTTGCCATAAAAAGGCAGGGATAGATTATTGATTATTTTTCAGATAATCGGGCCAGTATTTCATATCGATAGGTTTAAGATCAAGTTTCCTATTCTCTTCCATTGCAGCGATAAGCTGATGGTGAGCTTCTTCATCGATCCACCAATAATAAAATGCATCCCAGTATTCTCCTACATAACGGGATAACATCCAATTTGGATACCCAAATTTATCCCACCACATCATGCGTGAATAGTTACGAACAATACTGAACGCGATCGGGTGTTCATCATTAAATATCCCATCGATCTCTTGTATAATCTCTATGCGCCTGTTTTGATCAAAGCAAATATCATATTCATCAAGAAGTTCGTCTACCCGTTCACTTTTAAATCCCCATACATTATTATTATCATTCATATCAGCCAAAGATGATCGGAGTGAACTTTCTGGATTTGGATAGATCAATCCAGTGTAAGCCAACATACACACAGAGAAATTTCTGGCATTCACATTCTTGATCATGGTATTATAGTCTACAAACTTAATTTGCATATCTATACCATACTCTTTCATCATCTGCTGCACAGGTGTTACCATATATTCGCTTGTTTTTTGTATCCCTATTTCAAAAGATAAGACCCTGCCAGTCTTTTCATGCACAAGCCAGCCATCGTTATTTCTGGATGTATATCCCGCTTCTTGTAACAATTCAATAGCTTTTTGAGGGTTATAACTGAAAGATTTGTTATTTGGATTCTCATATACTGTACCTGAATACAATGAATTCATCATTCCGTATTCGTTATAATACATTTCACGGTTCATTTTTTCTCGGTCGTATAAGTAACAGAAAGCATAGCGGAAACGTTTATCATCAAAAGGCCACTGCCTCATATTAAAATAATACCCGGATGTGCCAGCGGGTTTTTCAGAAAATACGCGCTGTTTTTTAATCCATCCGTTTTTAGTCGCATCAAAATCGGTTTCTTCGATCCATCTTCTTGAACGATTGACATTAAAGATATCCTGCTCACCTTTTTTAAATTTTTCAAACTGGAGGGCATCATTATCTTTCACAACGGATACTTTTATACGATCAAAATTATATTTATATCTAATCATGGGATTATCTGCAGCCCAATAATCATCCCTGCGCTCAAAGGTATATGATTCTTGATTTATTATATTTTCTTCTGGAATAATATAGGGGCCCGTACCAGGGATAACTGAAAAAGAATATTCTTCTAAAAAGGAAGTTCCGTCTAGGTCTTTCAAGATATGGTTAGGATGAATAACCATAGTGCTAAAATATAGAAAATTTCGCCAGTTCACTGATTTTGCTTTAACAGAGACTATATATTTCGATTCAGCAACTGGCCTTTCATACTTGCCGAATGTGATTTGCGAGGATGGAAAGAGAATGGTTTTATCCATCCTCAAATCCCAGGTAGCCACAATATCATCAGCTGTAACCGGCATACCATCCCACCATCTCGCATCGGGGTTTATTCTAAATTTAAAAACCATCTTATCATCTGAGATAGACCAGTGTGATGCCAGGCTTGGCACAAACTCCA
>DCMX01000043.1:3083-3419 GCA_002321855.1 Fidelibacterota bacterium UBA1611
TTCAATACTTGGCTTGAGTTTTGGCCAATAACCCGCATCGTTCTGGGAAAAAGCGAGTGAATATAATTGAGGGTGCCACCTTTTTTGGCTTTAGGATCACCAAAGTAGGTTCCATCCACATCTTCTGACAATATATAAGTTTCAAATCCTAACCTTCTTGCCAATGCCTCGAAACCATATCCACCCTGTTCTGCAGGCGTCGTTGTATCTTTTGATGCTGATACAGATTGGGACTTGGACCTAGAAACTGTTTTTGTTTCTCCCCCGCCGCAGCCAAGCATCAAAAGTGCAATAAAGATCGATAATAATTTGTTCATGATATAATTATTCGGTTAT
>DCMX01000040.1 GCA_002321855.1 Fidelibacterota bacterium UBA1611
GTGATCATCTTAGTATCCAATGTGGCAATAAAATCAATATGCCTGTCAAACCAGTAGTATGAAAAATGATAGGTGCCACGGGCAGCCTGGAACGCACACTCTCCCTGATTTGAAAAATATGTACCGGCCGAGTCAGGATGCCCGCCAGTGATTCGTGCATCAGCAGTATGAATGTCAAAATAGGTTCTTTCATGGACTGGTGTATTTAGCCATGCTTCATAATTCCCAGATGTATCAGCTATTCCGACTGTTTTGTAATCTGCCCTTTTCCAGGATGCTAAATTCACTGCATAGCGATAATCATTCCCCCAGTTCACATACCCATCACAATATGGACCAAAGTCATCTGTATAGCCAAGTTCTGCGTGTGCCAGGATCGCATTCCAATCCAAAGCATCACGGTCTGCGGGTGTGCGGGCAACACCTGCCATGTATCTAGCAGCATAAGAGTGTGCTAAAGCCGCTAATTCATCATTTGTAAATGCATTGCCATAGATCCAGGTAGATGGCAGTGTGAATGTGTTTGTTTCACAAATGGCTATGCAATCTTCCAGATAACCAATTCCAGCAGCAGCTACTTCAGTATAGGGCGATGGAGAAAAGTCAGCACCACCGGCAATCGCTTCCATATCTGTGGTCTCATCTACGATATAAGCCTTATCAAAGAATGAGCCAAGATAACCATAACATATTCCCTGTATGAATTTGGAAAAAGCTATTCCTCGCTGTGTATCGGCACCATCGTCACCTAATTCCATTGGATTATCAGGGTCCAGGATAGTTCCAAGGGCTTCATTAATGCTGGAGATTGCAGAATAATTCCGATACCAGGGATCTTCAACATGCAACTTATCAATATACCCTGTTGAATTATTGTATTCAGTCCGGGGTTCAACCGATAGGTCTTTCATACCTGCGTTGCCCCAGGATGAGGTCTGTTCATCTGCGATCACTGAAAGACCATGTGCCGGTGTCCAACCTTCCGTTGCATAAAAATAGGAATTGTAGGCGCCCCCGATCAGGTTCTCAATATCTGATGGGGACGTCAATGCACGAGCTTTATCGGGCTGGTTCTGGTTCTCAACGTTCAGATCTATATCACATCCAGAAATCAAATAGATGCAGGGTACAATAAGGCTGAGTTTTAGATATTTCATTTTTTACTCCTTAAATCATTTGGATTAAATTTCTACTTCAAGGGTGAATGTCAGGGTCCTGAAATTTGGATACTGATACCCATCAAAGCGTGCTATAACTGCTGAGCCTCCGTCATTGTTTGATGCTCCTACATCCGGATCATATCCAAGATAATCTGACCAGGTTATGAGGTTTCTGCCAATTACCCCCAGTGTTACCCTGTTGCTAAATCCAAGACGGGAAAGATTAAGGTCATACCTGACTGCCAATTCCTGAAGTTTTAAATAAGATGCATCCTCAACAAAATGACTGTTAGGACCGGCCACGGCATAGAGGTCATCATAATAGACCGTCGGTTTCTTTTCACTATCCTTTTTGTCTCCCTGGTTATCTTCAGGACTTGCATGGTCTCTAAACGCCCATTGACGTGTAAAATTGTAGATATTTCCACCCTTCTGTCCTTCAAAAAGAAGGTATATGGATAATCCTTTAAAACGGAAATCGGTCCCAAATGCATAATTAAAATCTGGATTTGTTGTACCAATATTTACAATATCATTTCCATCCTCTTCAGAGTATATAATTGGCCTTCCCCAATTATAACTGGAACTTGAAGAACTGTCACTGCTGTAAAGCGTGGTGCTACCGCCCCAGAGATTATCGGAAATCCCCATTTCATAACTATTGCCATTGCCAACCCATACAACGTATCCATCATCATTTATGTCGAATTCAGATTTTTCTACATGGCTTGGGAGATCATCAAGATCCCGGATAAATTTATGGCCGTAAAGATTCCCCAACAGTTCACCCGTCTGATTCATAAACACAGGGAAAGCCCACCAGGACTCTTCAGGAGACCAAAGATAGGGCGGTAAATCGAACTCTGTGATTTCAGACGTTGATTTATCATACAAAACATTGGCGGTCCATTGCATATCTCTATTACTCATTAAAACTGCCTGCAGAGATAGTTCAAGTGTCTTGCTCGTTAGTGTCCCAGCATTCTTCCATTGACTTTCATATCCATAGAATCCTTGCAGAGGCACCAAAAGGATCTGATTTTCAATGATGGAAGTTGCTTGTGTGATCTGCACCGAATATTTATTCATGATTGAAAAATCAAAACCCGATTCAGTTTCAGTTGAAAATTCCGGCAATAAGTCTTTATTACCCAGATTCTGCTTTGAAATAATACCGCCTGAAACATTATAGGTCTCATACTGGGCGGCAAACGATGGGCGATTACCAGCTGTCCCTTTTGAGAATCTAAATTTTGCTTCATTTACAGTTCCTTTCAAAGATGACCAAAATGCTTCTTCGGACAAACGCCATGCACTGCTGACGCGATAGTAATTTTGCCATCTTTCATTTTCACCGAAAAGAGAGCTACCGTCTTTTCTAAACAACATATCAAGAATATATTTATCTTTGTAATCTATACCACCAATGGCGAAGTAACCTTCACTGAGTATTTGATCTTCGTAAGAGTCAACTTGCATCCCTTCTGTGGCAGCACCTAAGGAATATATACCTTTAGCTGCAAATTCTCGTCCTTCGGCATACAAATCGTCATACTTATCGCTCTCATAAAGATATCTCAGTTTTCCGCGAAGCGCCAGATCATTAAAGCTATGGTTAAAAGATCCCGTCACATCGTAATTAATCGCTTCAGTTGATGCTTTAGTATGGTAGACCCAGCCGTTATGGAGCGCTTCTCCGATATGGGATTTAGTTCCATGTTGGATACGGGTCATATAATCGGCTTTTGATTGATCTAAACTGAAATTAGACTGCACACTCATCCATGAGATGGGGGTGTAAGTCAAACTTAGGTTAGTTAGATACCTATTTTTTCCTTCAAAAATATCATGATAAAGCTCATCATACATTGGATTTTTATTTGATGGATTAAAAGGATCTGGTGTAATAAATATCTGATCATAGGTATCATTCCAGGGACCACCAATTGCTTCTTTCTCATAGTTCTGATCATCAATCATTAAAAGATCTAAACTGGGATTCATGAACGTTAATCTGAAAAAAGGGCTATTAACTGACTCTCTTGGTTCATCTGAGTTTGATTGGCTAAAAAACGTACTTACAGAGAATTTTAATCTATCTGCCAAATTATGATCCAGATTGATCCTGAGACTGTTTCTTTCATATCCATCCTTGTCATACATTATGCCAGGCACATTTATATTCTTAAAGGATGTATAAAAATTGGTACTGGGAGCATTGTGAGAAATGGAAAGTGTGTTAGTTTTAAAAATACCAGGATTGAAAAACAGGTCTAAATTATCAAAACCACCTTCTTTCAGTAATGTAGGTTCGGCTGACCCGCCTGCATTTGCCGGAACGCCTGTTTCTACGTAACGGTACTCATTATCCTGAAAATAAATTCCATTGACTGGATCACCAAAATAATCAGGTACCCTGCCGCCAAACCTGTCTCTTGGGTCTATCCACTGTCCGGATGCAGAAATATAATCACCCGGCACAACCGCATGCCCGGAAGAATCACTATAACTTGTCGATGACTGGAGATTATAATGGTATTTAACGGTCTCGATTTTTTTCGGAAGTTCATTTGTACCGTATTCGGCTTTATAATTAATTCTGGTCTGGTTAAAACCAAGATCTTTTCCGCGGGATGTTTTGATCTGGACCACACCCTGGGCAGCTCGTGCGCCATAAAGGGAAGCACCTGCAGCGCCTTTTACAATTTCGATACTCTCAATATCCGAAGCATCTATATCACCCATATTTGCGTCACTGCTCAAAATAACGCCATCGATAATGAACAACGGATTTTGCGATCGTCCACTGGCATCAATACTGGTAGCGCCCCGTAATTGAACACTGGCGGCAGAACCGGGCAGTCCACTCCCCTGAACGACCTTAGCACCAGCAACCTTACCGCGGATTGCACTTTCAGCCGACAAAGCGGGCGCTTTTTGAAGTTGTTCCTTATTAAGAGAAGAAATAGCATAAGGTGTCTTTGTCTTTTCCCGGGCACCGACCATACCTGTGACCACAACTTCGGATAACCCAAGAATGTCTTTTTCCAATACAATATCGTAGTTGGATTGATCATCGGTTATGGTAACTGTCTTAGATTTATATCCAATATAGGAAATCATTAGTTTCCCATCGGATGCTGACATATCTGCTTCTGTTAGATTCAGGAAAAATTTTCCATCCATATCCGTCATGGTTCCTGATGTGGTTCCCTTGACAACGAGATTTGCTGCAGGCAGAGCATTCCCATCATCGCCTTTAACAGAACCAGATATATTTGTTGTTTGAGCAAAGGTCAGGGTTGATATAGCAATAAAAAGCAGGGACTTTTTTAGAGTATTAATGTTCATAAGAGGCTTCCTTCATTATTTAACTCATATTGGTGTGTGGGCACTTTAAAACCCGTAAAGCGCTTTACTAACATTATTAATAGATGGTAGTTAAGGCAACAACTTAATTATATAGTAATTGAACTAAAAGAGCTTGATATATATTATGTTAGTTTAGATTATACTTTGCCAGCAATCTTTGATACTGTGGATCATTTTTATATTTAAGTATGAACGGATCGCATTTTAGAAAAAGATAGCATCCATTCATCTCCATATTCTTTGATAATAAATCCCATCCTTTTTGTTTATCGCCTAGGTAGATAAATGTCATACCAATAAAATTATCTCGTTCTGGTGCCGGTCCAGCATCTATCATTTTTTTAATTATTGATTCTACATCACTCTTATCATTGTTGATCGCATGGATAATGACTTGCTAGCATAGTGTCATGCACTCATTATCCATCCACAGCCCTTTGAATCTATCAAATGCTTTATTAAATGCTAATGACATCACCATTCAAACCAATAAATATTTTAGTTAAAAAGAACCTAGCAATTATTGATAAGAATAGGTGTAAAAAAAGCCTTCATAAGAAGGCTTTTTTTATGTGTCATATATTCGGGTTACTATTTTTCTCGCTGCGAGATATTGGTAAATAATTCCAAGCACCATAAATTGTTGCTTCGTGATC
>DCMX01000027.1 GCA_002321855.1 Fidelibacterota bacterium UBA1611
TAAAATGGGTTGGTTTTACATCGTTCCATGTGGATGGAGATTCTCTTATGAATCGAGGGAACTACATTTACCTGTATGATGACGGGAGCGAGGATATTCTTTATGAACCCGATTTTACCAGTGGCGATAGTATTCGGGGTGATGGTATATATAGTTTCAGAATACCTGTTTATGGATCAGGGAATACTGACCCTGATTTTCAGACAAAAACGGGATCATTTCATTGGGAATTCATAATCCAGGACAATGCTAATGATTACAGTACGCCCATTTTACATGAGGTTATCATTGAATAGGTCTATTGCAATTCTGTGTTTGGGTGTTTGGCTTTTCGGTCAGTCTGCAATTCCGCAACGATTTGCATTGAAGTCGATGGATGGTGGAGAAATTTCATACTTCGAAGAAGGGTTCTCCAGCAATGTTGTGGCTGAGATTCGAACCATGGGAGACTCATTGACCTGGTTCGGTACGGGGCGGGGGTTATCACTGCATGACGGACATTTCGTTTATACCTATCAAACAACTTCTGACTCACTTATCAGTGTGATTGATGACCCATCTGCTAAGACATATAAACTTCCCTTAGGAGGAGTCTCCGCCATTGCCGCAGAAAATGATACCATGGTTATTGCCTTGGCCGGAGATGATAGTGATACCCCAATGGGATTAGGTATAGCAGTAGCGATGAATGCTGAATCATGGTACGATATCCCACCCCAGGTGATTTTAGAGTTTGATTTTTCTTGGGATAGTCTTGGTGTCAATAATCCCGAGGGACTGTATTTTGCATTTGACAGTGAGTATACCCCTGGAGTTGGTTATTCTGGTGATTTTATGGTTGTTAGTACCACGGATCAGAATGTAAAAACGACCCTCTTGGATAGCATCCGAACTGGGAACGTAATCGAGATAGAGAATGTTGATGCCTCAAAATCCTTAACATTTATTGTTGAGAGTGATACTTCGTATGGAACAGAAACAGAAGACCCGATCTGGATTTCAATTCAATCAGGATCCATCAAGTATACATCGTCTGAAGATATAGGATTCAATGATGGAGAAACTGTAACACTCGGACTCGCGAAAATAACGAAAGCGATCGAATGGAAATATTTATCGCAACCGGTAGACAGACCCGAAGATACTATCGTACCCTTCGGCGAAGGATATTTTCGACAGTTACCGGTTACGGTACCCCAGGCGAATGTGACCTATGATGCATCCATCTCCGGGAAATTCTTATGGATCGCTAGTTGGGCAGGTGGATTGCGACGTTTTGATCTATCCAGCAATAGTTTAAGGAAAGCAGAGAATGTTCCAATGCCCATGGATCATCAGGCTGTCCTATCCACATGTCAGGATACAGCATTTGTGGATACAACAGGGGAACCGATCTTGAAAGATTATCTCTTGAATCCCCGCGACCCTGAAGACGGCGGTAACCATAACCATAAAGCTTTTTCAGTCCTAGCCTTTGGTGATACCGTTTGGGTAGGGACAGCTAATGGGATAAATCGTGGTTTATTGGTTGAGGAGATAGTGGAAATAGATTCAAACCAATATGAAATATTAAGCTGTATAGAGTGGGAACATTATAAGTATCCTAATAATGGTCTATCAGGGAATTTCGTAGTGGGTTTGGCCAAGCAGATCTGGAACGGTCAGCGTACTATTTGGGCAGCTACGGTCAACGCCAGTGAACCGGGAGAGGTACGCGGATTAAGCTATACACGCGATGATGGTGTTACTTGGCGAACGGCATTATTAGGGGAAAGAGTCTATAATATTGTTTCACTTGATTCACTGATATTTGCAGCCACTTCGAGTGGGCTGTGGAAGAGTCTGGATGGTGAGAACTGGGCAATATTCGATCCACCCATAGATCATACTTTTCTGACTCAAAAACAGATATTGACGAATACGGTCTATACCCTTGCAATTGAGGATCGTGATACAATCCCACGTGTCTGGATCGGTACGCTGGATGGTGCAGCATTATCAGCTGATATACATGGTAGTAGTTGGGAGATCTACCAGGCTAACCATGACCCCAAAGAGATCTACGCCTATCCGAATCCGTTCTCACCTTTGAGCCATAATCGATTGAACAGTGATGGTTTTGTCCGTTTTCACACAGATCAGATAGCTAATACATTGGTTGTGCTGAATATTTTCAACTTTGCTATGGAGAAGGTGCACCACCAAGAATATGATTTGAATACTTATCAGGGAGCTTTGAAATGGGATGGCCGAGGATCTTCTGGAGAACATGTCGCCAATGGGGTTTACTTCATAAGACTTAATTATTCAACTTCTGTGAATAAAGCACCTGCTGATATGTGGACAAAACTCATTGTGGTGAAATGATGCACAGGATAATAATCATCCTATCTCTGACCACAGGTCTGTCTGCGCAGGAATGGGCAGGATATTCAGGTGGATTTCTACGTGTGGGGATGACCGCTAGATCTATAGCAATGGGTGGGGCTTTCACAGCAGAGAAGGATCATGGTTTTGCTGCATTCTATAATCCTGCCTGGACCGCGTTTTTAATGAAAAAACAAGTTGGATTTTCCTATTCTGAATTGTCATTGGACCGACGTCTATCTGGTACCAGCTTTGCCACCTCGCTTCCGCCAACTGCCGGGTTGGGTATTGCATGGGCCAGTGCCGGTGTCACTGATATCCAGGGACGAAACAGTGCGGGAGAAAAAACAGTAATGATGCAAACGGGCGAAGATGCCTTCATGGTAACCTTTGCCCAGAGAGTATTGCCCTGGCTTGCGGTTGGAGCGAATATAAAGATCCTGCAACATCAGCTTCCGGTCAATGAAGAATATAAAGGTACAGGTATCGGGTTTGATATTGGTCTTCTTTTTAAATCAGGAAAGACAACTACATTTGGGTTAATGGTCCAGGATCTGAGCTCTAATTATCAGTGGAATACAGGTGCTTTGTATGCAGAAGGTCGAGCGTATAAGGATAATTTCCCAACCATATATCGTGCAGGAACAAAATTTTTGATCAAGAGTGTTACTATAGTTGCAGATGCCGGTTTTATTACAGATCACGAGAGTTTTATTTCATTTCTTCCACGAATAGGTACTGAATATACCTATCAAGATATTTATTATTTTAGGGGTGGATTCGGGAATGGTCGTATAGCTTTTGGATGGGGATTGGAGTATGACCTTTTGACTGATCATGATTCCCGGATCGATTATACATTTTCTTTGGATTGGGCAACTCAAACCGGGCACACGCTATCCTATGCGTTTAATTTTTAAAAGATTTTTCATCTGTACCATATCTTTTTATCCGCTCTTGGCCATTGGAACCCAGTTTCTTGTTCTACCTGTCGGCGCGATGGAATTAGCGCTGGGTAGCCATCCGGCATTTGGTGGCTCAGCCACCATTAATCCAGCTCTGATCCAGGCACCTCAGGGTGGACCCCTATTATCATTTGATAACGGTTATTGGCTTGGAGATATTCGGATCTCTAATTTTTGCTTGGATCAACAGATTGGGAAAAGCACTGGCAGATTTTCAATTCGCTATGCTGGTTTGACCGGTCTGGAATTCAGGGATCATAGACCAGTGGATGACCCCCTTTCATTCTTTGCTGCGTTTGGGCTGACACTTGAGACAGGATTTTCTTATCCAATTATTGCTGGTCATATCGGGTTTTTGGTGCGAACAATTTATATGGCAATATATGATCAATATTCAACTGGTGTCAGCCTGGATATAGGATATACAAAACTATTTAGCTCTGGCTGGAATGCAGGTATATCTCTATTGAATTTTGGTAAACTATCGAATATGAACATCAAGACTCCAGATCTTCCAATGAGATTATTAGCTGGAGTATCCAGGTCAATGGATGGAGGACGATTCCAAAATTTGGTTTGTATGACCGGTGAATGGGCATTTTTACCACAAAACTGGAAAGTCTCATTTGGAAATGATTTTAGTTGGGATCGGTTCCATATTTTAAGTGGTACGAGCTTTACGGATCAAACATCTTCTATGTCTATTGGTACAGGATTGCAGTTAGGACGTTTTAGAGTTTTTTACGCAATACGTTTTAGTTCACAGGACATTGGAATGCCTTATACTTTTAGCATAAATACCCGCCTACCTTGAAAAATCCGGATTACCGTAGTTCCCTCAT
>DCMX01000146.1:0-3261 GCA_002321855.1 Fidelibacterota bacterium UBA1611
AGTGTAAACGCGTATGCTTCCTGTCTAAAATGGCAGCGCCCTGAATATGCAAAGATCCTGGAAGAGAATAGTGGAGGTAAAACTGATTATATGAATAGACCAGCAGAAGACTTTGCACGTTCATTGATTGAGTATAAGGATGAAGATGGTGAAAAATTGGTAGTGGAGACCACAACATCATGGTGTTTTGTGGGTGCTGGTTTAAGATTGAGCATGGAACTGTTCGGTCCTGAATATTCCATGTTCGTGAATACCTTGGACTCGGATCTGAAAGTTTTCTTTAGCCGCAAGGTAGCCGGAATTGAGGGGGAAGATCTCGTTGAGAAACAGAATGCAGAATCAGGAGAGATGCCCGTGGTCAGCAGCGAAACAGATGCCTATGGTTACACGGCTGAGAATAGGCATATGGTTAAGAGTTTTCTTGTAGGAAAACGTCCAGAGGAAAATTTCAGTGATGGGGTGGCCGTGACAGAATTACTCATGGCAGCTTACATGAGTGCTGAGATGGACAAGACCATTCAGTTCCCTCCGCCAGGTTTAGATGACTTCATACCTGCGGTTGCTCGGGGAGAATGGAATCCAAATAAATAATTGAGATCATTATGGAACGAATAATATTACTCTTATTTTTTTTGTTTACGGGATGTGAAAACGAACCTACGGAATGGACCCCGCTCTTTGATGGACAAAAGGTCACAGGTATGCGTGGGTATAAAATGGGCGAATTTCCTTGGGATGCTTGGGTAATCGAAAATGGTAGTCTGAAAACCATACCGCATGGAAAGGGTGTGGATATAATATCAACAGAAATCTATAAAGATTTTGAACTGGAACTTGAATGGAAGGTACAATCAGGGGGCAATAGTGGAATATTTTATTTTGCTACTGAAGAAGGTTATAGTATTTGGCAATCAGCCCCTGAAATGCAAGTACTCGATAACATTGCACATAATGATGGATTAAGGGCAGTCACGTCAGCTGGGGCACTTTATGACCTTATCGCTCCTTCAATAGATGTTGTCAAACCAGTTGGTCAATACAACCAGGTTAGAATAAAGGTTAAAAATAATCATGTTGAGCACTGGCTGAATAGCAATAAGATACTGGAATATGAATATGGAAGTGGAGTTTTAGAAAGATTGATTGACAAAAGTAAATTCAAAGATATACCCTATTTTGCAAAGGCAGCGTCAGGATCGATCGGGTTGCAAGGAGACCATGGGGAAGTATGGTATAGAAATATAAGAATAAGAAAACTATAGTATTGGATTTTGAATCGGCGGGATTTTTTAAAGAAAAGTACAATCATTACTGGAGGATTGAGCTTGACAGGAATGTCTGCTATTCACATATCAGGCTGTAGCGGGAATTTTCCGTTTCAAATATCTCTCGCTGAGTGGTCACTTCATAGAACCATTCGGTCAAAAACAATAGACCATTTGGATTTTTTTAACATAGCAAAGAACAAATTTGGTATTTCAGCTGTTGAGTATGTTAATATTTTCTTTTTAGATAAAGCCAAAGACCGTTCTTATTTAGAAGAAATGAGATTGCGGGCAGATGACCTTGGGGTCATAAGTTTACTAATAATGTGTGATGCAGAAGGTGATTTGGGTGATCCTGATCCAAAAGCACGCACGCAGGCGATAGAGAATCATTATAAATGGGTGGAAGCAGCGAAATTTCTAGATTGTCATTCAATTCGTGTTAATGCACGCAGCAATGGAAGTTATGATGAACAGATTAAATTATCAGTCGATGGTCTTCAAAGGTTGACGGAGTTTGGTTCGAAACAGAATATTAATGTAATTGTTGAAAACCATGGCGGGTTGTCAAGTAATGGGGCCTGGCTTGCTGAAGTAATTCAGCAAGTGGATCATTCCTATTGTGGTACCTTACCTGATTTTGGAAATTTTCAAATTAATGATGGCGAATGGTATGATCGCTATCAAGGGGTACAAGAGCTCATGCCCTATGCAAAAGCTGTGAGTGCCAAGAGCAATAACTTTGATTTGGAAGGCAATGAAACACAAACTGATTACTATAAGATCATGAAGATCGTTCTGGATGCCGGTTATAATGGTTATGTAGGCATAGAATACGAAGGCAATGCGTTGGAAGAAATGGAGGGGATTCGCGCTACAAAAAACTTACTGGAACGCGTTGGTTCTGCCCTATCCTGATCTATTGATTATAAAGTAAACTCCAACCCTGATTCGCTCAATATTAATTTCACCGTTCTAGGTAAATGCTTAATCCATATATTTTTAGAGAGTATGATATTCGCGGCAAGGTTGCCGATGATTTTCCTCCAGAGATCGTTGTTTTGTTAGGTAGAGCTTTTGGTACATTTGTCAACCGTTCTGGTGGGCGGGAGATTGCTCTGAGTGGTGATATTCGTCTTACGACGCCTGCTCTAATGGATGCTTTTAGAGAAGGTGTTCTTTCCACGGGAACAGATGTGATAAACCTGCGCATCGTTCCTACTCCTGTAAATTATTATAGTATGTATAGCCTAAATGTCTCAGGAGCTGCACAGATCACTGGCAGTCATAATCCGCCTGAATTCAACGGTTTTAAACTGTCACTCCATAAAAAACCTGTCTATGGTTCCCAGATTACTTCCCTTAAGAAAATTATAGAGCTTGGAGATTTTGAATATGGAAAAGGTACCGAAACAAGGTATAAGATCCTGCCTGATTATAACCAGATGATTTTGAGTAAAATTAATATTGAGCGTCCTATGCGGGTGGTTATGGATTGTGGTAATGCGGCAGGAGCAATCAATGCACCAGAAATATTTAGAGATCTGGGAGTGGAATTAACTGAACTATATTGTGAGCCTGACGGCACATTTCCTAATCATCATCCTGACCCCACTGTAGAAAAGAACTTGGCTGATTTGATTACTACCATGCGATCTGGAAGCTATGATGTTGGAATTGCGTTTGATGGAGACGCTGATCGTATTGGGGTAGTAGATGAAACAGGCAACATTATTTGGGCTGACCAGCTATTAACACTGTTTCTACCTGAAGTGTTAGATCCTGGCGGTGAGATTATTTATGATGTTAAATGTTCACAGGCATTAGAAGATATGATCAAAAGATATGGTGGAAAACCTGTCATGTGGAAAACAGGTCACTCTCTTATAAAACAGAGGATGGCTGACCTGGGTTGTAAGTTAGGCGGTGAAATGAGTGGACATATTTTTTTTGCTGATGACTATTTCGGATACGATGATGCTATTTATGTTGCGGC
>DCMX01000146.1:3644-4719 GCA_002321855.1 Fidelibacterota bacterium UBA1611
CCTATATATTACTCAACTCCTGAAATGCGGCTTGAAGCAGAGTCAGATGAAGAAAAATTTAGAATTGCTAAAAAAGCAGTAGACTATTTCCAAGATGCCTATGATTGCAGTACAGTGGATGGAGTTCGTATCCGGTTTGGTGATGGTTGGGGACTGGTTAGGTCGTCGAACACTCAACCTGTCATTGTGTGCCGGTTTGAAGCGAATTCTCCAGAACGAATGAAAGAAATAAAGGACCTTGTAATGGGGAAATTACAGGAGTTCGGAAACCTTGAAACAGGTGATATTTAATGATAGAATTCAATGAACTGACTGATTTTATTAGAAAAGAATTCAATCGTGAGTTGAATAAATATCCAATTCCGAAAAAGCCACGTTATTTGTATGATCCAATTCGTTACACATTAAAAGGAGCAGGCAAACGAATCCGCCCTATCTTAGTTCATTTATCGGGTCGTGCATTTCAGGGAGATCCAGATTCCATTATGAAAATTGCACTATCTGTTGAACTCGTACACAATTTTACTCTTATCCATGATGATATCATGGATAATGATGATAAACGAAGAGGTAAACCTACAGTACATTATCAGTGGGATAATGCTACAGCTATTTTGGCTGGAGATGGAATTTTTACTATGTCACAGCTGATAATGTCAAGTATATCAGAACAGACCGATCAATTATTACGATTTTTTAATCAAGCATCTTTAGAAGTGTGTGAAGGCCAAGCTATGGATAAAGAGTATGAGAATAATCTAACAATCACATCAGATGATTATTTAGAAATGATTGAAAAAAAAACTGGTGCATTACTGGGAGCATGCGCAGCACTGCCCGCTGTTCTTTGTGATAGAACCGATATTACAGTGGAAGCTATGGATATATTTGGACGAAACTTGGGAAAAGGTTTCCAGATCCATGATGATTTACTGGAAATATTCGGTGATCCAGACAAAATGGGCAAAAGCTTGGGCAGTGATATTACTGAAGGAAAACAGACTTTAATGGTGATTATAGCGAGAGAACATTTTAAAGAAGAGTGGGCAGCTTTATCTAATGATAAAGGAAAAAA
>DCMX01000022.1:0-141 GCA_002321855.1 Fidelibacterota bacterium UBA1611
AATATAAGGATCCAGTACCTACCGGATGTCATTATTGCTAATGCCATGGGATTAAAACTTGAGGAAATGTTTGAAGTTCCGGATTCAGCAAAAAATGATGTGGATATTGATCTTACTGATCTTTATGATGAACAGAATTCT
>DCMX01000022.1:175-2308 GCA_002321855.1 Fidelibacterota bacterium UBA1611
TCAGATCACAGATGCACTAAGATCGGTGTTCGCTTTATCGGAATCATATCCGGACCTGCGCTCCAATGATAATTTTCTACAATTTCAAAATCGGATCAGTGGGTTGGAGAACGAGATCGCTGACCGAAGGGAATTTTATAATGAAAGTGTTAATAATTATAATATAAGGATCCAGTCCCTACCGGATATCATCATTGCTAATTCCATGGGATTAAAACTTGAAGAGATGTTTGAAGTCCCGCATTCAGCGAAAAATGATGTGAATATTGATCTTACGGATCTTTATGATGAACAGAAGTCTGATACTAAAGATTGATTATCATTCCAGCCTATTATATAAACTATGCACACTTACAAGGAAATAGAATCATTCTCTGATTGGTCCAATACTGATCATGACCAATTCAGTATCTCTGTGATCAAAGGATTGGTCATGGATGCCACTCGAAAGGCAAACAGTGGGCATCCTGGCGGACCAATGTCTGCTATTGATTTTGCATATATACTCTTTAAGGATTATCTAAGGTTCGACCCGAGGGATCCAGAATGGTTCAACCGGGACAGGTTCATTCTATCTGGAGGACATATGTCCATGCTTCAGTATAGTCTTCTATGTTTTGTCGGCTGGTTAAAGATCAACGACATAAAGAAATTTCGTCAACTTAATAGTCGTACGCCTGGACACCCTGAAGTTGAGATACCAGGTGTAGAATGCACAACTGGACCTCTGGGACAGGGATTTGCCATGGGCATTGGTATGGCTCTTGCAGAATCCTATCTTAGAGATACTCTTTCGATCCGATCGCGATCCGCAAAAGGATTGGTGGATCATTTTACATATATATTGGCTACCGATGGTGATGTACAGGAACCGGTCACACTTGGTGCAGCCTCATTGGCTGGACATCTTGGTCTCGAAAGACTTATCGTGTTCTATGATGCCAATGATGCCCAGATTTCTGGAAATACCGCTCGCTCGGATTCAACAAACTATGCCACGACGTTCGAGGGTTTAGGATGGAATGTACAGGAAATAGATGGACATGACCATGATGCCATACGCCATGCCATCGAAAAAGCACAGATAATGCCGAAACCAAGTATAATCATTGGGCGAACGATTATGGCCAAGGGAACGGCATCCATGGAAGGTGATCATAACACTCATGGGGCTCCACTACCCTCAGTTGAGATCAATGCAACAAAAAAGAAATTAGGTCTGCCAATCAAACAGTTCTATTTGCCTAAGGAGGTCATCGAAAATTTTCGACAGCGATTTCCAGACCTGATGTATCTTTCTTCTTCATGGAAAGATCATTGGAGATCGCAAAGAAAGAATAAGGACCTTCGTTCCATCTTAGATGCTACAATTGGGAACAGATTACCTGAGCTTAATTATCCTGAATTCGAATCCGGGACCGAGCTCGCTACTCGAAAAGCCTTTGGTGCAACATTGGATAGCTTTGCAAAAGACCTTCCCCAGCTTATAGGAGGTTCAGCGGATCTTGAACCATCCAATTATACAGGAAACTTTGCGAAAACATATGGAGATTTTCAAAAAGGGAAAAATTATGGTCGCAATATCGCCTTTGGTGTACGGGAGTTCCCTATGGCGGCCATGATGAATGGTATGGCTTTGCATGGAGGGGTCATTCCATTTGGCGGGACATTCCTTGTATTCTCAGATTATGAGCGTCCTGCATTAAGGCTGGCAGCGATCCAGGCTATAAGAGTTATCCATGAGTTCACACATGATTCTTTTTTTGTTGGTGAAGATGGTCCTACCCATCAGCCGATAGAGCATGCCATGGCCTTAAGGGCGATACCCAATTTTAATGTATTCCGTCCTGCTGATGCGAAAGAAACTGTGGCATGTTTCGACTTGGCCTTGCAAAATGAGAGAACACCAAGTGCCCTGCTTCTTACAAGGCAGGGTGTACCGATCATGGATATAGATCAGGAAAAAGTAAGTAATGGTGTTAGCAAAGGAGCTTATACAGTTAAGGAACCTGAGGGAGCTACTGAATTGATCTTTTTGGCGACCGGGTCCGAGGTCTCGCTGGCCTTGGATGTTGCGGAACTTATGAATGACAAACGGATCCGTGTAGTAAGTATGCCTTGTTGGGAATTATT
>DCMX01000022.1:2705-5293 GCA_002321855.1 Fidelibacterota bacterium UBA1611
GATCTCCATGGAAGCTGGTATTACCGCTGGATGGGAAAAGTATATTGGTCAGGGTGGTATTTCCATTGGAATTGATCATTATGGTGCTTCTGCACCAGGCAGGGATCTGGCTCATGAGTTTGGTTTCACCGCAGATCAGGTCTCAAAGAAAATTCAAGATCATCTGGGATCCCTACTTTGAAAATTCACTTAGCAACAGATCATGCCGGGTTGGATATGAAGAATAATATCAAAACCTATCTGGTAAAAAAACAGCATGATATTATCGATCATGGTGCCTTTGACCCCGATCCGATGGATGATTATCCCGATTTCATTTTTCCTTGCGCTCATGCTGTTGCTGCTGATCCAGATAGCCGTGGGATCATATTTGGTGGAAGTGGGCAGGGCGAGGCAATGGCGGCCAATCGTATAAAGGGTGTCAGAGCTGCCGTCTATTATAATGGACCGGATGAGATCGTTAGATTATCACGGCAACATAATAATGCCAACATTCTATCATTAGGAGCCAGGTTCATGTCCACAGAAGAGATATACAATGTGATCGACCTTTGGCTATATGAATCATTTGAAGGTGGACGTCACCAGAGAAGAATTGAAAAGCTGGATAAATCTTCCAACTATAGATCGTAAGAATATGAAACAAAGGATTGATTAGACCATTGAGTTAATGATCAATTACAGCTCCAGTAAAACTCGTCCGGTTTGATTACCATCGAGTATTTTATCGATCTCAGCAATCATTCCATCCAGCTTTATGGGTTTACACATATCCTCTAATTTGCTCACTCTCCATTCATTAGCAAAACTATTCCAAATTTCCGCTTTATCCTGAATCGGAATCTCAACAGAATCAATACCGATCAATCTGTTACCTCTCAGTATGAAGGGGAATACAGATCCTTTAAAACTGGGATCATCTACGAGCCCACAACAGGCGACCGTCCCACCGTATCTCATGCTTGCAAGAATAGAAGACAATGTGTTTCCACCTGCTACATCTACTGCAATGTTCCAAAAACCTTTCGCTATTGGACCACGTACAGATTCCAAGAATTCAGTTCTCGATATAATTTCATTAGCTCCTAATCCTTCTAGGAAATTCGTAGCATCTTTCTTACCAGTGATCGCTGTTACATTAGCATCAAGGTGAGAAAGAAGTTTTACGGCCATACAGCCCACACCACCTGTGGCCCCACTCACCAAAGCTTTCATTCCACTGATAGTGGATTTCTCTTTCAGAGCCTTGACACAAAGACCCGCAGTGAGTCCAGCCGTGCCAATTATCATGGCTTCCCTTGCTGAAAGGTGCTCGGGACGTTTTACAGCCCAACCGAAGGGAACACGAATATACTCCCCGAAACCGCCAGCAGTATTCATTCCCAGGTCGTAACCGCTCACTATTACTTCTGTCCCAATCGGAAAGTCAGATTGAGATGAATCTTCAACCACACCCGCAGCATCAATTCCAGGGGTATGAGGATATTGTTTGGTCACACCCTTGTTACCAGTGGCTGAAAGGGCATCCTTATAGTTCAGGGATGAATATTCAACTCTTACCGTCAGGTCTCCTTTTGGCAGGTCAGCTGTCCGTCTTTTTTGAATACTGGAGATGAAATTCCCAGAAGGATCCTCATCTACAACAAGTGCCTTAAAATCTTTACTCATTTGAATTTCAATATTAGGTCATTTTCTCTTTAGTTCGGTTTTTTTACACTAATTTTCAGAGATCCAATATGGTTCCCGTTTTTCAAAAAAGGATGTTAATCCTTCTTTACCTTCACTATGCACAATACACTCAGAAAAATATTTAGCAGCGCGGATAGTATCTATACCATGGTTCTCTGATAGGATATCCTTTGTCAATGCCACCGCATTCGGAGCACAGTTCCTAACCTGTGCTTTGATATCTGTTAGAAACCCCGAAAACGCATCTTCCGTTTGGGCAATATAATCAGCCATACCGATCTCAAATGCTTTCTGACCATTAAATGAAGTACCCAATAACATTAATTTTCTGGCTTGAGAAAAACCAAGGCGATTGATCAGATATGGTGCGATCTGGGCTGGTGTAAGGCCGATTCGTGTTTCTGTCAAAGCATAACGAGCGTTAGTCATAGTTACCAGTAGATCAGTAGTACATGCAATTCCAAAACCGCCCGCCATAGCTGCCCCTTCTACCGCGGAAACAGTGATCTGAGGGCATGTACTAATGGTCTGGAAAAGTTCCCCGACCAAATGACTGGCATCAGTAGCTAATTCCCGTGCATTATCACCCGCATTGATTATTTCCTGGAAAACTTTCAGATCAGCGCCAGCGCAGAATGTACCGCCTTTCCCACGGAATATGATTCCCCTAACGGAACGATCATCATGAACTTCATCCAGTATCTGGAAAAGATCCATGATTAATTCTTTCGAAAGTGCATTCCGTTTTTCCACCCGGTTGAACCAGATGGTCAACCAACCATTTTCCAATTCAGTGATTATATTTTCTGTTGAGGGAATCTTTGACATTATGTCCTCCTTATAACATTAAGTTATTTCTTTGAATCTATCTAATGTGAACAATGATTGGCCCAATCGAG
>DCMX01000113.1:0-1290 GCA_002321855.1 Fidelibacterota bacterium UBA1611
TTCCAATTCAATTTCTTTGGCAACCGTAACGCCATCTTTGGTAATGGTCGGGGCACCAAACTTTTTCTCGATGACTACATTCCGTCCTTTAGGGCCTAGGGTAACTTTCACCGCATTGGCGAGTTTATCCACACCGGCTTTCAGGGCAGTCCTTGCCTCGAGATCGTATGATATTTTTTTAGCCATAATTCAAATACTCCTTATAAGACAGCGAGAATATCGCTCTCGCGCATGATGAGAAAATCTGTTCCTTCAAAGGCGAATTCTGTACCGCTATATTTACCGTATAGAATTTTGTCACCTTTCTTTACTTCCATTGCGATGGTGGTTCCGGCGTCACTGACTTTTCCGGGACCCGTTGCAACGATTGTACCTTGTTGTGGTTTTTCCTGAGCTGTATCGGGAAGAATGATGCCACCAGTGGACACTTCTTCAGCCGGAGCCGGTTCAACAACAACACGATCAGCCAAAGGCTTTACTTTTAGTGCCATTTCGCTATCTCCTATTTTTTATTAATTAAAATACATGTTTCGTTCATTATTCTGCATTTATGCAGCGCCAAAATTACAGCTTAAAAATAAATATTAGCAATCTTTATTAGCAGTCTTCTTTTAAGAGTGCTAATAAGATTTATTTGAGTAGAATCAGCTTTTTTGCTTGTCTGAATTCAGCCGATTCTAAACTATAAATATATACGCCAGTGCTAAGTTGATTTCCATTCTCATCTTTACCATTCCATTGGACATGGAATTGACCCATATCGAACCATCGGCTCTCGAGGACACTCACCTTCTCTCCCAGTAAATTATAGATAGAGATTTGCACATAGGACGGAACCGCAATTGTAAATGGTATGTTTGTAACGGGGTTGAATGGATTAGGATAGTTTTGCCCCAATGAAAACGATTCAGGTAATTGAGAAATGAGTTCATCTGTTTTTGCCAATACATAATCCAATGAACCCACTAGAACTGATAGGGGATAATCATAATGATCATTTACACGCGTGATTACGATATCTAAATCATCTAATAAATCATAGCTCTTTCGTTCGATGGGATCAAATAATTTAGCTGAAGCATCTAGTGGAAAATCGCCTTTTAAGGTAGCTTTTAGAGAAATACTTCCATTGATACCTCTAGTATCCAAATACATATCCCACTGACCGTTAATTTTATCCATAGAACGGATGTCGCTGGTAAGTGGTAATTCAATGCCCCATTCTTCCCGGTCCATCGCTAATGAAATATATTGCTCCAGTTTGGGTGGCTCCGGATTATCCAACTGGTC
>DCMX01000113.1:1678-2417 GCA_002321855.1 Fidelibacterota bacterium UBA1611
TTATCTGCACTTATATTTATTTGCCAACCATCCACAGCTCTTGACGATTGGATATTATTTTGATCCAAAGGATTAAGGACTAAACTAACAGAGTCACTGGTTCGGTTATAGATAGCATACCCCTCCCATGGCGAGAATGTAGTGGTCTCAGAATCCCAGCCTTCTAAATCGTCTATGCTATTTTTGCTATAGGTTAATGGACCAAAAACATAGGAATGATCAAAACTTACTTTTAAGGTGAAGGGGTATGGATTACCAATTAAGCTCCAACCAGAAGGAATCCGAATCGTATGACTCCGAATATCTACTGATTTTCCCGAGCCAACGCTAAAGGATAAATCATCTTTCATGCGTTGATGGAGCCAATATCCACGTCCGATTTTTATATCTTGAGCTTCAAGCCAATTGGCGTTTCCCTTATCCTCATACAGATGCCATGTTTGCTCTGATGCAGGTTCTCCCAATTCATCCCCAATTGTTTCATTAATTGTATTTAGATCAATATGTGTGGGAATCGAGATCAACCGCCATTTGGATTTAGGCACACCGCTTGGATAAGCCGTTCCAGCAATAGCCGAAGTAAGCCTATTCTGTCCATATTTTATATCCAAAGACAGGGTATCACCATGACGCAAATTAGTATACTCATCGGTGGCCGTATAGTAATATGCAAGGCCATTAATCCCCACCATATCCTTATTGACTGTTCCTGTATAAGTACCATCCCCATTGCTGGTTG
>DCMX01000113.1:2795-2944 GCA_002321855.1 Fidelibacterota bacterium UBA1611
TTATTTTCATCAGTAACATTCACAGTAATAGCTACATCCTGATTCTCAGTTGAGGTGATTGGCGTTGTAGGTGTTACAATAACCGGTGGAATGGTATCATTGACCCCTTCGCCTGCAAGGCTCACCTGTTTGATTCCTGATATATTATT
>DCMX01000142.1 GCA_002321855.1 Fidelibacterota bacterium UBA1611
GAACCTTCAACAATTACTTCCTTGGCTTTATCGCCATGTGGATGAAGCTATTAGCTTTTATCGGTGCGATCTCATTCATGGCCACTAGCCTGGGAGAATACATGACTTTTTTCCTATCTGGAACGGACCCGCGAGTCTGGGCATCTTTGACCATGATCCTATTTTTCGGAATCAACCTTTTCGGAGTTCGTCATTATGGTATCATTCAAACCATTATGCTGGCAATACTGATCTTGAGTATCCTTGTTTTGGTCATTCCTGGTGTTTTTGCGGTAAATATGGAATATTATGAGCCATTGTTGCCAAAGGGGTTTAGTGGACTTTTAGCAGCAATGCCTATGTTATTTTTTAGTTATGCAGGTTTTGAAACACTTGCCCAGGTCGCTGGAGAGACAAAAGATCCAACCCGCACCTTGCCAATGATCTTTATTAAAGGAGTACTGGTATCCGTTATTATTTTCTTTCTTATGGCATTTGTCGCCTTCGGTGTTCTACCAGCAGAAACATTAGCTCAATCAGAATCCGCAATGGCGGATGCTGCAGCTGTTTATCTGCCTCCTTGGGGTGCTGGTATTGTTGCTATTGGAGCTATGAGTGCATTTTTAACAAGTATTAATGGATCTATCTTGGTCCCATCGCGGATGCTGTTTGTTTTCAGTGAAGATCGTCTACTACCATCATTTTTAGCATCGGTACATCCAAAATGGCGCACACCTCACGTTAGTCTTATTATTAGTGGAATCATTTGCACAAGTTTGGTCTGGACAAAATCATCTTACTTTCTGATGAATACGGGACTTATCGGTATATTTATAATCTATATTATGCAGGGCATAGCGCTGGTATGCATGCCTACAGTTAACAAGAGCTTATATGAATCAGCAAGGTTCAAACCACCTATCTGGATGCTTTATATTCTTGGTAGTATCACTATTTTATCCATGGGATACTTTATAGCTCAGATAATTGCCGATGTTTTTCTCTGGACAATGGGTGGAATCGCTATAGGAATCTTAGTGTTCATTGCAGGAAAGGCTAATGGGAAAAAAGAAGGATTCGACTATGAAGCTCGTATGTCCCAAGATCTTGAATTATTAGATCAGGAATATTAAAGATGGCCTATATTGATACTATTGATATCGATGATGCGGAAGGTATCGTAAAAGAAGAATACAGAAAAGGGATCAAACGTTCTGGAAAGGTCTATAATATTTTGAAGATAATGAGTCGCAGCCCCTTAGCATTAAAAGAATCTATGCGGCTATATCTTGCCATAATGTTTGGTGAATCAGATCTTTCTCGCGGCCAGAGGGAGATGCTCGCAACAGTTGTCTCTCAGATCAATAATTGTCACTACTGAATAGAGGCTCATGGTGACGACTTCCGGGATGAGGTCGGAGACAGTGAATTGGCGAACCACCTAAAGCATGATTGGCATAATGCAAAACTCTCTGATCAGGATAAAGTATTATGTACATTGGCTGAAAAATTAACCCTTACCCCAAGTGAAACGAATCTAAATGATATAAGGCATCTCGAAAGGAGGGGTCTATCTCAGGAAGCAATAAGTGATGCTGTCCAAGTCATTGGATATTTTAATTATATTAATCGGGTCGCCGAAGGATTGGGAGTTGATCTTGAAAAGGAATGACTCAAAAGAAAATAAATAACAGATCAATACCATCATTATGAATGGTTTCTAACTTTTAATATACTTTACAATAATTATCATGAAATAAAAGTAAATATTCTTATTGCCCGGGCAGTGCCCATTTTATTAATTATATCATAGCTTAGAAGATAATCATCTATAAATTTATCTAACTGTATTTTCACGCATGAATGGTTCACAAATAATATGCCCTTAAAATGCCCATATTAAATAATTATTCATTAAAGAAAATGGATATACATGGTAGTTATATTATAATTATCTATTCTTTTCCCAATCGCTATAATGCGGTGTTGAAGGACTCCCGATCAGGATATTGAACATATCTTCTTCCAAGGATTCGATAGGTGATTCTACGATACGTCCGATCTCTGTACCATTCTTCAAGAAAATAAAAGTAGGAACATGGTGGATATCTTTCCCATCTTCAATATTTTGACCGCTTTTTTTATCTCGGTCGAGCATAATAAGACGCATTGCCCCAGGATCCCAGGATAGCTGATCAAAAATCTTAAAAAAACGAGGTACCTCTCTTTGGCTATCTTGACACCAGGTCCCTATAAAGGTCTCAACCTCTATCCCACCAACAAGATCATTGGTCGCATTGACCAGATCATTGTCAGCTTCATATGTCTCATATTCTTCCAAGAACCATTGATCATACGGCGATCTTTCTATATCAAGCCGTGTTCCTATACCAATTAGAATGGGAGTCTCAATTTTTTGATCAGTTACCATTTTCAGATCTTGACTTATTAGGTGCACGGTAATAAGCGTTATTAACAAAATAAATCTCATATGAACGAATTTAATTTTCAGAAGTTAAAACAATTTTCATTATACTTTCTATTCCCGAACGTACAACCCTACCGGTAGAGACTAATCTTTCCTTGCTAACATGACCATGGTCGACCAAGATGCAATCAACACCAATTGATAGAGCAACTTCATGATCATGTATAGTATCACCTATCATTAACACATGATCCGGATCATATTCAAGTTCACTGATCAAAATTTTGGCAATTTCTATTTTACCGCTGGCATAATGATCATCTACCCCAAGAACACAGATGAAATTATCTTTCAGTCCATGATATTCGATCCAATTATCCAGAAATTCTTGTTTTCCTGCAGACAAAATGGATTGTGTCAATCCTGCGTCTAAAACTGATCTGAGTGAAGCTTTTGCACCATTTTGAAGGATAGGTTCATGAAATTTACTGTTATAATAGTCTACAAAATCTGTTCCCAGTGAAGAGAATGGTTCCCTAATAAAATCGAACCCCAATTTTTTATAGTAATCTTTGACCGGAAAACAAAATAATTCTACATATTCATTATCGGTTATAGTATTCATATTTCGTTTTGTTAGCGTTTTGTTGATGGCTTCAATGCAAAGCCAGCGGTCATCCAATAGTGTACCATTCCAATCCCAGATTATATGTTTGTATCTCATATAGAAGATATTCTAATGGAAAAATTCAGGCAAAAACATTAAAAATGGGATAACTTTCATTCATGATGTCGACTGACATTATTACACCAAGCCTTATTCAATCAATCAAAGATCGCCTGAATCATCCGCTCCCCGGCAAGGCCGCTCAAGAAAAGATGCTTACTCGTCCAAAGATACCAGTAAACATCCCCAGGTTCGGACGAAAGGGCATTCCTGCAGGGGTGCTTCTGCTTCTATTCCCTGATAATGATAACTTCCATTTTTTCCTGACACTGAGGACCGAAACAGTTGATCACCATAAAGGACAGATATCTTTTCCTGGCGGTGTTCAGGAAAATAATGAAACATTAGAGCATACTGCTTTAAGGGAAACTATGGAAGAAATTGGTATTAAGCCCGAATCGATCTCAATGATCGGTGAACTGACACCGCTTTTTATCCCCGTTACCGGCTTTGAGATCTTTCCATTCATAGGCTGGTCCGGTAACAAACCTGTCACAAAAACTCAAGATAAAGAAGTGGAAAAAATAATTGTTGCTTCTATCTCTGATCTGATCGACGAACAAAACCATAAAATAAAAAAAACAAAGATCAGAAATATACCAGTATCCATGCCTTACTACGATCTCAATGGTGAGACCGTGTGGGGTGCAACATCTATGATCCTGTCGGAATTCAAAACAGTTATTCAGGAGGTCTTATGAACCTAGGCCAATGGCTTAATTCACTGACACTATCTGACCATTTGATATTACTCATCCTATTCCTGATAGGGTTTTATTTCAGCAAAGCTACTTTGGATGGCTTGGTTTATTTATATAAGAAAAAACAGGGTAATAATCCTTATCAGATAAAATACCGTATCAAACCTTTCACTATACTGATTTTAGCGCTTTTTTACACCATCATCCTTTACACCATCATGAGCAAGATAACAGTTTCTCCCAATGGTTAAAATTTTTCATTGTAGTCTTTTATCT
>DCMX01000136.1:0-12200 GCA_002321855.1 Fidelibacterota bacterium UBA1611
TTTATCACCAAGTGGCTCGGTAGCTTAGTTGGTAGAGCAGTGGATTGAAAATCTGCATGTTCCTGGTTCGATTCTGGCACGAGCCATATTTCTTTTTACTCATTTAACTGCCTTTTTACTATTTATGATCTATCTTAACCCCATTACATTCACGGTGTATTGATCATGAGAAGACCATTTTTTATTTTACTCATTATTGGAACAATCCACCCAGAGATTATTCATGAATCGGGCGATCTGGCTATGTTCCTGGGAGGGAGTGCACCCTCCTCTGCCTATGAAAATTGGGTTAGTCACGTAAGTGAAGGTATTGCCAGCGAGGGTTACAACGACTATGGCCCGACCTGGTTGGACGTTCAATCGAATGGGTTCGGCACCTACAGGGTTCTACAGGAAAATTCACCCGTCCTAAGTTATTGGGAAACCATATTTTACCATTTTGTGAACGGAGACACCACAATAGTGGATTCCCTGCTTCAAGACTCACTCGAATCTTTTTTTTATGAGATAGTGATTTTTGATGATACGACACTATATCGTACCTACCATTTCTTAAGAGAACAATTGGACACGTCTTACGTAGACCCGAATCAACCGGATGTGGAAACAGATGATGTGGTAGGCAGTTTTCGGAATGGTTGGGGACTGTTTATCATAAATCCTACAGCGCAGCGGGAGCAAGTACTCATTCAGGTTCCTCATCCTTGCGATGATTTTATAGCACCCTATTTAGCGATTGAGATTTTCAATGCAACGGATGCTTTTGGATTCATGATAAATGGTGCAGGCCGGGAAGTAGCATGGAATGAAATTGGTTCCTATAGTAACGGTAAATCCATTTCTGATCCGTCTCGATACCCCCATACCATTTTTCAAAAATTCCAAGAAGCTGTTACCACGCCATTGATTGGAAACAACCCGCATTGGCCGCTTGTTTTTGCTATTCATAGCTTTGATAATGCAACCCACACAGAACGCAAGTCTGTAATTATCGCAGCTGGTGCTCAAAATGTATTCACCAATAAACCGATTAGAGATATTACTGATGACCATTTTGATATTATCAATTTCACAGATGAATATCCAATAATGGAAGACCAGTTCGGGAATGTTGATCCGTTACACATAACCGATTATTACGAGGCTTTTTACGATGATGATTTTTTCTATGATAACGACGGGTCCGAGGAATTCCCAATTGTCCTGGCAACCGAACTACGGGGACCATCAAATGGTGTACAAATGAACGACTTGCAATCTCAAGTAAATGGGGGCTCTGTCTATGAGCCGTGGGTCCATGTAGAAATGGATGAAAAGCCGATGTTATTTGACAGCCTGGAGTATGAGGATGACACAGTTTATTCTTTTGGGACTTATCCAACCGGTATTACCAATTTTTCCATGATCCGAGAATACTATCAACCATTTATACAGGCTGTGGAAGATTACCTGATCCACTGGGAAACATACGCTGATATTACTGCACCAGATTCAATCCAATTTATTTATCCCGTCATTGTTGAAGATGACCAAATTACATTAGAGTGGCTTCCAGTTGGAGACACCAATTTTAAGACCTATCAGATTCAATATGGTCAAGATTCACTTACTGCAGGTTCTCCTATCTGGGATATAAACCATGATCCTGAAATGCAGAATATGCGGACAAACATGACAACCGTAGAAGGTATAGGTACAGGCGAAATCTGGCATTTTCGCATCAGGGCAACGGATTACAGTGATAATGCAGGTTCATGGTCATACCCGACGACAAGTATCTTGCCCGGACACAGCCCCCCAGACACAATATTATCTTTTGCTGACCCCGACCTTTCTATAGCAAGCATAGTTGAAGAAGATATTGATGAAAACAGTTATTTCATTGATACCATAAATACGATGCCTGGGAATATTCCGACACTTGCTCTTTATGGCAACACTTGGAAATATGTTATGATTGAGCCTTTCTTTCCAGATTCAGGTACTGTTTTTCATGTTTATGCCCAGATTGACAGTGTATCCGAAATTCAAGGAATCGGTTTCTCGGATGGAGAAAATAAGATCTGGTATTCAATTGCTGGTACAGAAACCCTGGATATTGAATCATGGATCCCGGTCTACCAGGGCACAAACCCCATAGGGTCATGGGCTTCCTACAGATTCCCCATTGGGAATGATTGGATTGCCTGGTATGATACCTTGTCAGCGTTGACAGAAATCCATTTTGTGAATGACCAGGATGATACCACAAATACAGCGGGAAGTGTTCATTTCAGCATGATCCGGGATTTGACAACGGATCTTCCCATATCTCCACAGGTTTCCATCGATTATTCAATGGGAAATAACAGAATAGAAAATAACCGGCAAAGGGTAACTGTTTCATTCAATGCCATTGTAGAAGATATCGATTCGTATTATTTCACTTATAATTGGGATTTTGGGGATGGTTCTACATCAAATGAAATTGACCCGGTCCATGAATACCTGGTTGAAGATGATCATGATTACACAGTCCTTCTGACAGTTCAGGATGAGAGTGGGCAGTATGGGTGGGCATCCATGGTTATCCAAGTAGATGATGGTGCTACATCCTTCCCACTGACCATGAATTTCGTTGGTGATATCATGATGGGGCGCAGATTTGAAGACGAAGACGGCATTATAACGACCCAGGGTGTGCATGCGCTGTTTGAACCCACCTATGATATCTTAGGATATGCGGCAGATATTACCGTAGCAAACCTTGAAATCCCATTGACAAACCAGGGAGAACCACATCCGACAAAACAAGTTTATTTCAGGTGTGCTCCGGAAAATGTAGGGGGTCTGTATTTCGCAGGAATTGACGTGGTTTCGCTGGCAAATAACCATATCATGGACTACATGGAACCGGGCATGATCCAGACCCAAAATATTTTGAATGAGGCCGGCATTCTCCATTCCGGTGCTGGGATGGACAGTTATGAGGCATATTTACCGGCCTTTTTATCCGCCAAAGGGCAAACCCTGGCATTTATTGCATCTAGTGACCGGACTGGTCAATACAACAATTACCAACCCTATTTGAATGCAGGTGAAAATAAGCCAGGATTTGCCTACCTGACACCTTATTACCTCAAACAGCAGATCCAGTCTGTCCGTGAAAACGCTGACCTGGTGGTGGTGGAAATGCATGCCGGGAGTGAATATTCCTATTCACCAGGGGAAGATTATGATTCTTCTGAACCGCCTATAGGATTTGCGAGTTTCCGAACCAATCCAGCCAGCAAGGTCGGTTTCACAATTGATCCAATCATGGGGCTCGAAGAAGAAGATTATTCTCCCCTGTTAGACAGACCAAAAATATGGGATAGAGCCATTCGACATTTCGCCATAGATGAGGGCGCTGACATAGTGATAGTTCATCACCCGCATATTATTCAAGGGGTTGAGATCTATAATGGGAAAATGATCGCCCATTCCTTGGGGAATTTCATCTTCGATCTGAACTACCCCGAAACCTACCCCAGCATGATCCTAAATACGGAAATAGATGAAACGGGGTTTAGCGGGTTTTCAATCACGCCACTTTATATTGATGATTATCTGACTATACCGGTGACGGGTGAACTGGCAAGCTATATATTGGATTATATAGCTATGCGATCACGGGAATTGGATACATATGTTCATGTCAACCTGGATCAATCAAAAGCGTACGTTATCATGGATACCTTGACCATGACCTCCAATGACTTGGAATATCAAATCTGGATTTCAAATTGGACAGAAACGGAACTCTTTGATGGAACCTATTTTATGTCTAAACCACACCTAATTCCCAGAGCGGGAAGTTTGTCAGAAATTTCAACTATTTTTGATCATGTAACACATTATAGACTTGGAAGAGAAAAAATTTGGATGAAAAATTTTGAGAATGAAGGGAGCACTTTTTGGAATTTTAACAGTGATAGCGAATTCATACAGGATTCTATTTATCGTCGCGGAAATTTTGCTGCAGCTCACCTTCGTACGGAAAATTCCGGGGACAACATTATCACCAACCTGGAAGAGAGAATACCCTATAATAATGAACTGGAATATTCTATCCACGGTTTTTCAAAAACAGATAATGGAAGTAATGTTACACTCCAGGTCCGTCTATTTGAAGGAAGATCCAGTCCACCATTACTCACCGCCGCTATTGATGATTCCATCAATGGGACAAAAGATTGGGGTTATTATTGGGGAAACACTCCTTATCATCAGGATGCGCGATTCTTAGATATCAGGATCCATTCGGACATTCCAGATTCAGGGACAGCCAAATCCTGGTTTGATGATGTAGGAATAATCGAATGGGACACTATCAGTACTGTACTTGATCTGCCCATCTCTATTCTTAATCCAAATGATTACAATTATATACAATTGATCGCTAGCCAAGAGCCGGATTCAGCAAACGCGATGGAGGCCAAAAATTCAGTGATTGGTGATTTAGGCATTCTTCAATCAATCCCAAGAGCGTCAACAATTACAACTACGGCTCCGGGAGAGATTCATTTCTTTGACGAATCCGAAGGTCCTGTGGGCAGCTGGTATTGGGATTTTGGTGAGGGATCCAGTAGTTTTGAAATACATCCCTCTTTTTATTATACAAGCCCAGGAATATATAATGTGAACTTAACCGTAACAGGTCTAAACGGAGCGACAAGCGATGGGCAGATGACGATTGTTATCACTGCCGAAGGTGTCCAAGATCATGACCGTGGTGACATCAATGGAGACGGCAGTCTGACCGTGGTTGATGTACTTCTTTGTACAAATTATATTTTAGGGTTGATGGAATTCACACCTGAGGAATTCCTGGCGGCCGACGCGGACGGGAATGGGGTAATTGATATTTTTGATGCCTTGGGGATCTCAGACCTGGCTGACTAATTCTCCTCTTTCGGTTTCCAATAACTACAATCTGGTGTGCCGCGGAAAGGACTCGAACCTTCACGCCCATTAGAGCACCAGATCCTAAATCTGGCGTGTCTGCCAATTCCACCACCGCGGCAAGAACAAAGGGAAAATTACAAAGATGGGAAACTAAAAAGGGCAGGAAAACCTGCCCTTTTTAGTTTTATAATATTCAACAATCAATTATTTCATTAGGATCATCTTACGTGTGAATACCTTATTGCCAGCATGAAACCGGTAAAGATAGACACCGGCACTAACCGAAATTCCATGATCATCGGTAGCATACCAAACAACGGTATTCCGACCGGCAGATTCAATACCATTGATCAATGTTTTCATCTTACGGCCCATCAGATCATAAATATCCAGCTGAACCCTGCTCTCAATAGGCAGGTCGTATGTAATAAATGTTGCCGGATTGAATGGGTTTGGATAATTGGGGTGAAGTGCAAACTCATTAGGAATTGATGCACTTTCATCATTGGATAAGGATGGGATAAACTGTCCAAAACCTTCAGCAACAGATATGATCGGGTTTGCACCATCATCCCCAGTTGCCACTGATTCGAACAGGAGCATCACACTTGGATTTTGAATATTCTGATTCATCTCAACATCAACCCGAAGGATGGGACCCTCGCCTGGCATGATACCAGTTGTAAATTCATAACCAAGAAAATAGAACATTTGATCATCATCTTCCCCTGAGCTACCGTCGATCGTCCCATTCTCGAATCTATCTAATGCAGTGATCCCCGTTACTGTCAAGTATTCCGGTACATCAGCAATCAAGAGTTCTACAATATATGCATAAGCTGTATTCGTCATTTGGATATCGAACGAGCCTGTACCACCTGGTGACAGACCTCCACTAACATTACCGATACTATAGGCCACCGGTGGTTGTCCTATATAAACATCGGCTGGAGAACCAATTGTATGCATGGGTAGGTTATTAATATCTGATATGACTGTCTCTCCAAATCCAAGCATCAGCATCTCACCCTCAGGTGAGCCATCAAGCATGTCCAGGGTGATATCCGCAACGTGCCCGAGACCAGGAGGGATCGGTTGGGACAGTGTATTATCATAAAGAAGGATCCGGTATGCAGCACCGATCTGATCACCGCTGATCGACCATGTACTGAAATCGATCAGACCACTGACTTCCAATCCGGCTCCCATCATAAAAGGTGGGTCAGAGATAATATCGATCTGAATTCCAAACACGGGTTGGGTATTCTGCAATAGAAGGGATGCTGTCATCTGTGAACCGGGTACACCATACCCGCCCGTCAGGGTTAGATACTGGGTTTCAATAGTGACCTCATAGACCGCACTCTCACTGGTCCAATTCATTTCAATATAGTTGATATCCTGGACACTGGCATCAGCATAGGTCAGACTTACTGTTGTCTCTTCCTCAGATATCGGATACACTACTGCCCGACAGACAGCACCGTCCCCTGGCTCTAATGGTTCACCAAGACTGATACCTGTGATCGCCATGTTCCCATTGGCCACGTCCACGATCTCAAGGCTCCAGGTTTCGGTCCTTTCGGTTGGCAGTATGAACATGCTATGGAGAATATCCGGCCAGTCCTGGATCTCAAAATAGAAGAGCCCTACCTGGGACTCATTGTTCAAATAAAAGTTCAATGTATCTAATTGTGCTGAAAGGGATTGACCATTGCTCATCCATAATTCCACCCACTCCACAGGTGTTGCTTCAACCGTTCCGGTAGGTCCAGATTCAACACCGGAAGGATAGATTGCTGTTACATAATAAAAGTATGTGGTACTGTTAACGACACTCTCATCAAGATAAGATGTCTGGTCCCCATCAACTGATTCTAAAAGCTCAAAGTTCTGATCATCGCCAACCGAACGGTAGATATTATACTCATCGATCTCCACAGGCCTGTTCTCAGGTGAAAGGGGATTATCTATATCGATCCTCCAGTCGAAGGGTATTCCACTGGGATATGTCCCCACTACATCTTCCTTATCAGCGGTAACGAACCATTCCCCTAACTCTGTCAGTTCGAAATGCAGGTTCCTTGAAACCTGTGCACTTGAGAATGTGATCAGGATATCATCAATGGCCCAACCAGATGCCCAGCCCCCATTATCATTCCCATGGAAGGCCACTACTACATTCTGTTGGTCACCATATTCTGAAAGATCTACTGCTGTCATCACCCATTCAGTGGCAGCAGCAACTGTATGGACAACTTCAAAATTAACGCCATCTGTGCTTACTTCGACCGTGGCGACCTCACCATATGCACCATCAAAATAGGACGCAAAGTTCAGTATCACATTCGTGGCACCAGACATATTGAACGATGGTGTTAAAAGATAATCATTACCATCATTCTCAGGCGTATCCGCGCCACCAAACCCATCATCATTAGTTACCGCGTAATACGTATGACTGGGAATGATCCAAAAATTGCTCGAACCATTTTCCGTCACGTTCCAGCCATTACCATTCGTGAGCACGGTCCAATCGGCTGGAAGTTCACCGCTTTCAAAATCCTCTGAGAACTCAGGCGGGATCGGGCCATACGGTGGGTCCCAGGTCAACAGGACCTGTGTGTCCATCCCTGATTGTGCTGCTAAATTATGTGGTTCCTCAATATAACCTGGGGTCACCATGACAGTACCTGAATCAGCAGTAGCGATCCAATAAGTACCACCTATATCATCGGTAACTATCACATTCCTAATATTGATTCCTACATCATCAGCATAAGCATCTTCATGGATCTCAAAGGTTGCTGTAAGAATCGGTCCTTCACCAGGTGAAATATTGCTATTATCAGGGCCATATAATACAACACGGTCACCTACAGCAACATCATTCCAATCAACAGAGAAACCTGTTGTACGATCAGTGGTCGTAAGGTCAGTAAGGTCCACATAGTTGGGAGTATCAAATATGTCAAATTGTAGTCCACCCACAATACCACTATTGGTCATATTTATTTCCAGATCGACCGTTTCCAGAACATCTCCTGTATCTGATGTTGCACTCATGTAGATAACATGCCCGATAGTGACAGATCCATTACCACCTTCTGAAGACACTATTTGTCCATCATCATCACTAACGATAAGGTCATAAATATATAGGTCTAAAACAGCTGAGAGAACAGTAGTACCATCAAAATGAAGGTTAAGTACGATTCCATCATTTCCCATTGGAATCCCATCTGGTCCACCACTATTATAAAAGACCACTCTCGCAGAGCCGTCACTGAATACAGTATAATCTGCGGAAAAGTCCGATCCAACACCCATAGGCGTCAGACCTGTCATTTCCACCATGGCTGGGTCCGCAATAACATCGAACTGAAAACCGCCAACACTATGACCGGGATTGATCAGAGTTACAGGTACTACAATATCCTCTGTATATCCATCAACAGTTACATCACTCAGTAAAACAGATACATCTTGCGAATAGAGGGACACAGGGAGTATTCCCAATACTAATATATAATTAAGAGAATTTTTTAACACCGACATTTTTCCTCCAATTAGCAAGTGATGTCAATTATGAATCGTTTGTCTTTTAAAAAAATATAGATATCAACGACCTCGCCAGATCAAACACCATTTAAGGTTTTACTGAAAATAACGAATTTTATCCAGTATATCACTCATATTTTAATTCCCAAGAGCTTGCTTAATATCCGCCATTAGATCATCAATATGTTCAATGCCTACAGATAGTCTTATTAATTCGGGAACTAGGTTGATCGATCTTTTTACATCCATGGGAACATCTGCATGGGTCATTTCATAGGGTACACAGACTAAACTTTCCACACCACCCAGGCTTTCCGCCAGAGAAAAAACACTGGACCTCGATAAAAAATCATCACACTTTTTTTTTGATCCAAGGTTAATGGAAACAATACCGCCATATATGGACTCACCGCTGGGAGTCTTTTGTTGTCTTTTAGCTAACTGATGTTGGGGATGGTTTTGAAGTCCAGGATAAATAGTATGTAATACAGATGGATGGGCATCAAGCATCTGGGCTAATAAAAGTGCGTTCTCAGACGCTTTCTTGACCCTGAGCGCAAGTGTTTTTGTGCTTCGTAACAGTAACCAACAGTCAAATGGACTGGGAACTGCACCGCCAGACTTTTGAATGAAATAAAGTTGGGATGCTAATTCATCATCACGTGTGACAATGGCACCACCAAGCACATCACTGTGTCCACCGATATACTTGGTAGAGCTATGTACTACACAATCAGCACCAAGGTCTAGTGGGCGCTGACCATAGGGACTCATGAAAGTGTTATCAACTGCTAATTTGATATTTGCATCTTTACACAGATCAGCTACTGCTTGAATATCGGTTAATTCTAATAGAGGATTGGTTGGAGTCTCAATGAAAACCCACTTTGTATTAGGATTGATCTTATCGTATAAGTTTGACAGATCACGCGTATCAACAAAATCAAAATATAGGCCCTGTTTTGATAGAACCTGAGTGGCCATACGGAAAGTGCCACCATACACATTCCTAGAGATAATAACATGGTCTTCTTTACTGAGCGTTTGGAAGAGTGAAGTAGTAGCCGCCATACCACTTGAAAAAGCAATGCCGTGTGTCCCTGTTTCCAAGGATGCAATGTTTTCTTCAAGTCGCTTCCGAGTGGGATTTGAAGCCCGTGAATAATCAAAACCACGATCTTTGCCTACACCATCCTGCAAATAAGTAGATGTTAAATGAATAGGAGGAGAGATCGATCCAGTTTTCGAATCAGCTTCGTTGCCTTTACGTATTGCTCGTGTTTCAAACTTATATTCTTTATTAGGCATTATCTAATTCCGTATAGCCCTGACTTAAAAAATGCTGCAATTTTTTGTATTTTATCTCAATTTTTTTCCCATTAGGAGCCTGAACAAATATCTTTTCATTCCTCCCGACCTTTCTTTCTGCCTTTATCGGTGTACGAACAGCCTGCTGTGGCTGATCGTTTCTTGCTTGACCGCTTCTTTGAGGTTGACCAGTAAAGCCCATACCCGTTGTATCCTGATGCTGAACCTGGATATTGCGCACTTGACGCCCTTGAATCTGTGGTGCCTGATCCATACCTTCTAATTGCGTTCGAAACATACGCTGAACAATAACAGAATTCATATCCGCCATCATCTCCTGAAACATTTTAAACCCTTCTGATTTGTACTCCAATAGTGGATTCTTTTGGCCATACGCACGTAGGTTTATTCCCTCCCGCAACTGGTCCATTGCATATAAGTGATCCTTCCATTTTTCATCAATAGTTCGGAGGATTACAAATCGTTCGAAACCCCGAATCACTTCTTCCGGAATAAGTGATTCACGCACCTTATAAACAGACTGAGCTTCACTAATGATCCAATCTATTATATCATCTGATGTTACATCTGGATTATTAACACCCTTCTTGACATTTTCAAAGTTTGTATCCACCAAAAGATGGGATGCAAAATTTTGTTTCAATCTTTCCCATTCCCATTCTTCTGGTGAACCTAAGGAAGACTGCTCATCTATCTGGTCAGCAACATAATCTTCCACTATTTGTGATACCGTGTCTCGCATATTCTCACCAGAAAGCGCCTGGTCCCGGATATCATATACAACTTGTCTCTGCTGGTTCATTACATCATCATATTCCAGAAGATGTTTTCGAACCCCAAAATTGCGGATTTCCACTTTGTTTTGGGCATTACCTATTGCTCTAGTCACCATGCCAGCAGTGATCACTTCACCATCCTCCACACCCATGCGGTCCATAATAGCCGCAACCCGGTCCGATCCAAATAACCTCATTAGATCATCTTCAAGTGAAAGATAAAAACGTGATGAGCCAGAATCACCTTGCCTCCCTGAGCGACCTCGAAGCTGAAGATCAATTCTCCGGGAATCATGTCTTTCGGTACCAAGAATATGTAGTCCACCCAAACCTTTTACACCGTCTCCCAGTTTTATATCTGTTCCACGCCCTGCCATATTTGTTGCAATTGTGACCGCACCAGGTTGACCAGCACGAATAACAATCTCTGCCTCTCTCTGATGCTGTTTGGCATTTAGAACATTATGAAGAATATTCTTTCGTTTCAACATACGGGATAACAGTTCTGATACTTCCACAGAAATAGTACCTACAAGCACTGGCTGCCTTCTTTGATTACAATCAGAGATCTCATCAATGACAGCATTATATTTCTCTCGCTTGGTTTTATACACCAGATCATTTCGATCATCACGTATTATATCACGGTGGGTAGGAATCACTACAACATCCAATTTATATATGGACCCCAATTCTTCGGCTTCTGTTTCGGCTGTGCCGGTCATACCTGCAAGTTTGTCATATAACCTGAAATAATTTTGTATCGTAATAGTGGCAAGAGTTTGAGTCTCCCGCTCAATGCGAACATTCTCTTTTGCTTCAAGAGCCTGATGCAGACCATCAGAATACCGTCGTCCTGGCAATACACGACCGGTGAATTCATCAACGATCAATACTTTTCCCTCCTGAACCACATATTCAACATCTTTTTCATACATGGTATAGGCTCTCATTAATTGATTAAAATTGTGAATCGTGCCGCTACGATCTGCGTGTAGCTGGTGTGCTTTTTCTTTTTCCTGTTCCCTCTGAACCGGTGATATATCATTTCGTTCATCAATTTCCAATAGCAATTCACCCAGATCAGGGATTACAAAAGCATCTGGATTTTCGGGGGCCAGTACATTCCTCCCTTTCTCAGTTATATCGATAACATGAGATTTCTCATCTATCGAAAAAAACATGTCATCATCTACTTCGTGTAATTTTTTATCCCGCATATAATTAGATTCAATATCCTGTGACAGTTTCAGCGTTCCGGATTCCTGAAAGACCTTCATTACCTGAGGATGTTTTGGTAGACCACGTCGAGCCTGAAGTAATTTCAACCCTGCCTCATCTTCACTATCATCATCCAGTAATTTCCTGGCTTCACGTACAAAATCAGAGACCATTGTTGCCTGTTTTTTTACCAACAGCTGTACATCCGGTTTCAATTTCATAAACGTGTTATCGACAGGCGCGTCCACTGCTCCAGAAATGATCAGTGGAGTGCGGGCTTCATCAATAAGAACGCTGTCTACTTCATCGACAACGGCAAAGGCATGCCCCCTCTGGGCCTGCTCCTCTGGCCGAAGGGCCATATTATCGCGAAGATAATCAAAACCG
>DCMX01000136.1:12517-18805 GCA_002321855.1 Fidelibacterota bacterium UBA1611
AAGATAATCAAAACCGTATTCATTATTTGTACCATACGTTATATCGCATCCATACATTTCCCTCCGCTGCATATTATCCATTGAATTAAGGATAAAACCAACGGTCAAACCCAAGCGCCTATATATTTCACCCATCCATTCTGCGTCCCGCTGGGCAAGATAATCATTAACTGTTACGACATGGACCCCACGTCCGGAGAGGGCATTCAGATATAATGGCATTGTCGCCACCAGAGTTTTACCTTCACCGGTTTTCATTTCCGCGACCTTACCCTTATGAAGTATGATAGCTCCAAGCAGTTGCACATCATATGGGATCATTTCCCACTTGGTTTCCTGACCCGATATCCGCCACGATTGACCCATCATTCTTCGGCAGGTTTCTTTAACCATGGCAAATGCTTCTACCATATTCGAATCAAGCTCATCCTGTTCCGCTTTAGATATAAGTTTATCCCGCTCCCCTTTATCCATTGATGGCGAAAGATCATCATCTACTTGTTTACGAGCTTGTATAACTTGATCCCGAAGTTCAAAGGTTCTGTTTTTGAGTTCATCATCATTCTTAGTCTTAAGACTATCAAAAACCTGGTTTATTTCAGCAACGATCGGGATTAATTTTTTTATTTCCCGTTCTGATTTTGTACCAAATAGTTTAGATAGTAACATCTTCGGGTTTCTTTATTTTTTCATTTTGAGATTCTTTAAGTATAGAATCCAATATCCCGTTTACAAATCCAGAACTCTCTTTTGTGCTAAATACTTTGGCGATCTCAACCATTTCACTAATAGTGACCTTCGGCGGTATATCATCCATATAAAAGATTTCACTCACGCCCATTCTAAGCAAGATACGGTCAATAAGAGCTATACGTTCAAATGTCCAATTTTGTAGATGTTTACGTATCAATTCGTCAGCCCGATCTTGGTATTTAACTACACAAAAGAATAGATCATTAGAATATTGATAATTTTTTCCATTTAAAAATGAATCCATAAAACGCTGAAAAATTATTTTAGGGGATTCATCAGAAATCTCTCGGGCATATAATACCTTTAATACAGCTTCTCGCTCTTTACGCCTGGGGTGGTGATTAATTGCTGTCACGTTTTCCCATAACATTTTTTCGTGGTAAATAGATATTTTTCAATTTTGCTATATCTTTCATCCTTCTCTCAGCTACCTTGGACGCAGCCATGTGGGTAGAAATATTTTCTGAGTCGGCCAGGTCAAAAATCACCATCAAAGTATCATAGATACTTTGTGCCTGACTGAAGGCTCTTTCCCGATTATATCCTTCTATTTCATTAGCAACATTGATAAGTCCTCCAGCATTAATTGCATAATCTGGAGCGTACATTATATCCCGATCCTCTATCATATCGGCATGCTTGGATTCTTTCTCTAATTGATTATTGGCTGCGCCTGCTATAATGGAGCATTTTAATTTAGGAATTGTAAGATCATTAAGGGTCGCACCCAACGCACAAGGTGCATAAATATCAAGGTCAGCTTCATAAATATCATTCAGGCCCAATACTTCAGCCTTGAAATCATTTACAACTTTTTTCAATGATTCCTTATCTGCATCAGTAACAAACAATTTTGCTCCAGCACGATACAGATGTTGGCAAAGATAATAACCTACATGTCCGACACCTTGCACGCCCACTCTCAGGCCTTCAAGAGAGTCCTTACCCAGTTTACGCTTCACGCATGCACGCAGACCTGCAAAAGTACCCAGAGCTGTTACTGGTCCAGGGTCACCGCTCCCTCCAAGAGCCCTCGATATTCCCGTAACATATTTTGTTTCCATCCGAACCCATTCCATATCCTTAACCGTGGTACCTACATCTTCTGCGGTTATATATCGTCCATCCAAACCATCTACAAATCGACCAAATGACCGGAAAAGAATCTCTGATTTTTCGGTTTTTGAATCCCCAATGATAACAGCCTTACCACCACCTAGATTTAGGTTAGCGATAGCTGCTTTATAACTCATTCCTCTAGAAAGCCTTAATACATCCGTAAGAGCATCTTTCTCACTGGAGTATTTCCACATTCTGCAACCACCCAATGCTGGCCCAATCGAAGTGTCATGAATAGCAATAATAGCTTTTAATTTTGTATCCGAATCATGGCAAAATACAATCTGCTCATGATCTTTCTGATCCATGGATTCAAATACATTATACATGATTACCTCAAATGATTTAGGGAGCGCTGACTGGTGTGATCCACCCAAATGGGTCTTCAATTTCTTCTTGTTGAATACCCAACAATATTTTTTTTAGCTGTTCGGCTTTGGATCTTTCCCCTGCAATACCAATCATATGGTCTTCACCTTGGAACGAAACGTTTCCAACCGATGTTACAACTACCGCTGTGCCAGTGCAAAATATTTCATCGGCATCCAATAATTCTTCAATGGTCACATCTGTTTCCTGAACTTTTAGATTCATTATTTTATCTGCGATTTTGATCACAGAATCACGGGTTACACCAGGTAAGATAGACCCGCCGAGGTGTGGTGTTTTTAATATATTCCCTTTGAGCACGAATAAATTAGCAGAACTGATCTCATCTATCATATTTTCATTTGATGCATTTAAAAATATCACATCGTCAAACCCGGATTCCTTCGCTCTGGTCAGGGGTAATAATGAAGCGGAATAATTACCAATAGCTTTTGCATTACCTATACCCTTTGGAGCAGCACGATGGTAATCTTCAGTGACCAACAGATTTAATCTTTTTTTGTTATCTTTGAAATAAGGTCCGACAGGTGACACAAAAACTATAAATGTATATTCATCTACAGGTTTGACACCTAAAGCCGGCCCGGTACCCCATACAATAGGTCGGATATACAGGCTACCTTTTCCTAAAGGGGGAGTATAATCTATATTATCTATTAATGTTTGCTCAATAGCACTTAGAAAAAAATCTTTTCCTATTTCCGGAATACACAAGCGGCGCGTGGATGAACCCATACGTGTAGCATTCAACTCTGGTCGGAAGAGGATGACTCGATCTTTCATAGTTCGGAAGGCTTTGGTTCCCTCAAAAACACCCTGACCATAATTTAACACACCAGCAGCGGGGGATAATTCAATGGTCCCATAAGGGATTATATTCCCTTCTTCCCATTCTTTTTTCTTATGACAAGTTGCGTAATACATGCTGCGAGTTTCCACAACATCAAATCCGAGGTTGTCCCAATCAATGAAGTCTATAGATCCACTATCCATTTTTCAATAATTCCTTGGCAATGACCAATTGTTGAATTTCTGAGGTTCCTTCGTAGATCTGAGTGATCTTTGCATCTCGCATTAGTCGTTCGACCCCATATTCCTGCATATACCCATAACCGCCATGAATCTGTACACATTCAGTAGAAGCACGCATAGCTACACCAGAAGCATATAGTTTTGCCATAGAAGCTTCCTTAATGTAAGGCATACCCAAATCTTTCAAACGTGCAGCTTTCCAAATAAGCAATCTCGCAGCATCAATTTCAGTGGCCATATTGGCGATCTTATTCTTTATCGCACCGAATTCACCAATAGCTCGACCGAACTGGTGTCGGTCATTGGCATAAGAAACTGAAGCATTCAGTGCTGCTCTTGCAATACCCAACGCCTGTGAAGCAATCCCTATACGGCCTCCTGAGAGAGCTTTTAGTGCTACTTTGAACCCTTGCCCCTCTTCCGCAATCAAATTAGTTATTGGAATTTGGCAATCTTTTAAATATATCTCACAGGTGTCCGAGCCACGTATCCCCAATTTATTTTCCTTCTTTCCAATAGAGAGTCCTTTGATTCCTTTTTCAACAATTAATGCGGAGATTCCTTTATCGCCAATCCCTTTAGCAGTAAGGCAGAATACGATTATCACATCTGAACTTTGTCCATTTGTTACCCAATTTTTTGTTCCATTTAGGACATAATGGTCACCAATCCTTTCAGCATAGGTTCGCATATTACTAGCATCTGATCCAGACTGTGGCTCGCTCAGACTGTAAGCACCCAGGTTCTCACCCTTTGCCAAAGGTATTAAATATTTTTTCTTTTGTTCATCCGTGCCCCAATCATACAATAGTTGGCAAACCAGTGAATTGTTCACGGACATTATCACGGCAGTGGATGCGTCTACTGCTGCAATTTCCTCCAAAGCTATAACATAACTGCAAGTATCTATTCCAGAACCGCCCCATTTTTCAGGGATCATCATACCCATGAATCCTAAGTCTGCCATTACCTTCAACTGGTCAGCAGGGAAAATGGCCTTATCGTCTCTTTCTATAACACCAGGGGCCAAGTGTGTTTTTGCAAATTCGCGGGCAGTATCCCGAATAAGCTTCTGTTCATCTGTAAGATTGAAATCTATCATATTTTCTCTATGATCAAGGCGGAAGCTTCACCACCGCCAATACAAAGAGTTGCTATACCAAAACGTCCTTTTGTTCGATCCAAGCCATTGAGAAGAGTTGTTAGAATTCGTGCTCCAGAAGCCCCTATGGGATGCCCTAATGCCACTGCACCGCCATAAATATTAACATTGGCTTTATTCAAGTGAAAATCATCTATCGCCGCCATTGCAACAGATGCAAATGCTTCATTGATCTCCCATAAATCAATATCTTCTGGACTTATTTTGGTTATTTTTAGAATTTTTTCAATTGCTTTCCCAGGCGCTGTTGTGAACCACTCAGGTGCATGGGCAACTGAACAGTGAGCTACAATACGTGCCATCGGTTCTAATCCCAACGAATTTGCTTTCTTTTCTGACATGATAACAATTGCGGCAGCACCATCATTTAGCTTGGAAGCATTTGCCGCAGTGACCGTTCCATTTTCCTTAAACACCGGACTTAATAATGGAATTTTTTCGAAGCGGACACGTTTTGGCTCTTCATCATCTTTTATAATTCGAGAACGACCTTTTTTCCCGGGAATCTCTACAGGAACAATCTCATTATCAAAAACACCTTCGGTCTGAGCTTTTTGAGCACGCTTATAAGAAGTGATTGCGAATTCATCCTGGTCTTCACGAGTGTATTTTCGATCCTGTGCGCACATCTCAGCGCAGTTCCCCATATGAAGATCATTATATACATCCCAAAGACCATCATGGATCATACTGTCTATCATCTTTCCATGACCTAGGCTGTATCCTACCCTCGCTTTTGATAATAAATAAGGTGCATTGGACATGCTTTCCATTCCGCCGGCAATTATCACATCGGCATCACCATTGGAAATAACCTGATCCGCTAACATAACTGCTTTTAGTCCGGAACCACACATCTTATTAATTGTTAAGCACTCAACAGAATTCGGAAGACATCCGTATATGGCAGCTTGTCTCGCTGGTGCTTGTCCAAGACCAGCTGAAAGCACATTGCCCATGATAACCTCATCAATATGATTTACATCTAAACCAATATTTTTTACTAATTCGCGAATAACAATTGCTCCCAATTGTGGAGCAACTTGGTTAGAAAGACATCCTTGAAAAGCACCGACCGGAGTTCGTTTCGCTTTAATTATAAAAGAATCACCACTCATATCAACTATTATTATACAGAGAGCTGGAAATTAAGTCTTTTAACCTAATCAACCCGGATTTTGATAAACCAAGAATTACAGAATCGTTTTCCCTGGGAATTTGATATTAAGCTGAAAGCACACAGCATCTATCCTCATAGGGGGGAAAATTTATTTGAATCAATAATTTATTTTATAACACCAATAAACAATATTTTCCCGTTATATAAGTTCATTTCTTATTTTCAGTTCTTTCATAAGCACGAATGATCTTACGAACCAGGTTATGGCGTACAACATCAGTTTCGTCTAAGTATACAAATCCGATACCATCCACGTTTTTTAAAATTTCAGCCGCTTGAACTAAACCAGACTCTAATCGTCTTTGTAGATCTATCTGGGTTACATCACCAGTAACGATAGCTTTGGAATTAATCCCTAGTCTGGTCAAGAACATTTTCATCTGCATTACAGTACTATTTTGAGCTTCATCAAGAATCAGAAAGGCATTATCCAAAGTACGGCCACGCATGTATGCCAGCGGCACAATTTCAATCGTTTTATTTCCCAACAATGGTTTCAATTTATTTTGGGGAATCATACTACCTAAGGCATCATACAGTGGAGACAAATAGGGGTCCACTTTTTCCTTAAGATCACCAGGTAAAAATCCGAGATTCTCTCCAGCCTCTACAGCTGGTCGACTGAGAATTATCCTTTCAACTTCATGATTTT
>DCMX01000136.1:19201-21592 GCA_002321855.1 Fidelibacterota bacterium UBA1611
AAAAACAATGTCACTTTCCCCTACTTCTTGAACATAGATTCTTTGACCTTCTGTTTTTGGAGAAATAACACCTTTTCGACCATAATGTATAACGATATCCGGAGTCGATTTATCTTTTGATTGATTCTCCCCTGATTTAACCAAAGTGATCAGATTCCTTACATCTCTTACGGATAACGATCCTTTGCCAGAGAGAGTTTGCATCATTTCATGCAGCACCTCATGTGCGCTTATGACATCAGGTTCATTGCCTTGAATCTTAATTATTTCGCCTCTTATAACGATAGTTGCAGGAATGACTGATTCCAATAGTTTTAAATGTGCATCACCTACACCCAATAGAGCTGTTGGTTCCAATACTTTTAATTCGATGACCTTTTCCATGTCTTTTACGTTAGGTAATTTCTCGTTCGCTAATTTACAAAACGAGTTGCATTAATATCTTGAGATTGCTCATCAATAAAACTATAATTCATCTAAGTATTATTATTTCACTGGTTCTGTATTTGTGGGAGTGTACCAGCACAAAAAAAGAGATAACGACTGCTCAGAACCAAAATGTGGATTTTCTCATTGAACAGGGAGAGTTATACTGGGAACAACGTAGTGATTCAAGTTCCATTATTAAGGCTGATCATTTTTTAAGTTTAGCTAATGATCGCCGTCCTGAAGATTTCGAGCTGTCTGTCCTTTACAGCAGGGTTATGTATTTTCGAGCATTATTCATTGAAAAAGATATTACACTAAGAGATAGTCTATTTTCCCGAGGAGCAAATGTAGCTAAACATTCAGTGATATCGCATAAGGAATTTCAATCCATTTATGAAACAGCGCAGGGAGATTCATCTTTTCGTTTACTGTCAGCTTTGGCCAATACTCCCAGAGCTTTAGTACCAGGATTGTTCTGGTGGGCAACAAATCAAGTATGGTATCTGAATAGCAAACCAGCAATGGAACGATTGAACTCCAGAGAAATTCTTGAAGTGATCATGCATCGGATTATTTCTCTTGAACCGGATTATTTCTACGGTGGACCCTATCGATTTTTCGGACTATTCTACACCCGAATCCCAGGAGTTGAACTAATTCAATCAAAGACATACTTTGAACAAGCTCTTGCGAACCACCCTGAATATATGGGAAACGCAGTTCAAATGTCTGAATTCTATAATCAAAAAGCTGGAAACAGAGATCAATTCCATACACAGTTGAAATTCGTTATCAGCAAGAATCCAACAACAGATCCGGAAATTCTACCTGAGAACCTCTTTTATCAGGATAGGGCACGTTCTCTTTTAGAACAAGAATCAATACTTTTTGAATAATGATGTATCTCTTAACATTTATCAACCCGACACGTTTAGAAGTTAACAATCTAGTTATTGGTTTTTCTTAAATGGCCCTTTAATTTTATACGGATCGGGTGATGATGCGTTTCAATAGATACTTTAAGCATGAGTAATGAATGAATTATTGTGAATCTAAACGTTATATGAAAACATTTATCATTTTCTTTTTTTATAGTATACTCCTGGCTGGGTCAGGAACAGCATTAGAAAATGCTGCTGCTGCAATGAAGGCAGGTTTATTCAGAGAAGCGCTCAACCATGTAGAAGTGGCTCAATCTCAGGACCATAGTAATGCTGAAGTATACCGTTTGAAAGCTCTGCTACACGAAGCTCTAAATGAACCGAACAATGCTATTCAGGCTTGGAAATCCTGCCTAATAAACACACAGAATGATTTACTTATAAACGAAGCAAAAATTCATATTCAGAGCCTCCAGGGGCGAGAATGAGACTCTCCATAGCCTTTCTTTTGGCTGGATTGTTAACCATATGTTGTTGGAGTGGACCAGCAGTAAATCCTAATTTCGATTTTTCCAACGTGGGAATTATACTTTTAAAACCTGTTTATGACCATTCAGCCATGAACGGGTCTGGGGAGATCATTGAGAGTAATCTTTCCTTTTTTTTTATGAAAAATGGTTATGACGTATCAGAAACAACCCAAGAAGGGACCTCCATCCATATTAGGAATGGAGGTACTCGTACCTTGAACTTGATTTGTACAATCACTGAATTCACTGATAGCGAAGTGATAATAGTTCCTTACCGTTTAGAAGACCGGGGTCGGACAGAAACTACTGTTACCCAACTACCGGAATTGGATGCCATAGATAATCAGTCTGGACCCACCACATCAACCACCACGACAACTTATGCCGGTTCAATGCAAGAAAGTGGCCGCATAGAATACACTCGAGCACGAGTAGGGATTATCTTGAAAATGACCGATCAGCGCATAGGGCGTCTTGTTTGGTCCCATTCTTACTGGTATAGTGGCCTGGAACTTCACCGAACCACCGAAGCCTGTGTCCGGAATGCCATC
>DCMX01000090.1 GCA_002321855.1 Fidelibacterota bacterium UBA1611
TTTGAAAAGATATCTACCAATTATGTTCTTTTTCGTGATCTTATCTGGATCATTGAAATCCGAACCGGGCCAATTGATTGATTATACCCATCAATCCACGATGACCCAGGATGAAATAATTTTTATTTTGTGGTTTGCAGGATTTGATCCTGTTGCGGACTTTGGCATTTCGGTCTATGATATCAAATATGAAACTGAAGGAGAGGGTGGTTATATCGATACATTATCGGGACTAGTCGCATTTCCTCATTCCCCAATAGAAGCATTTCCAATTTTGAGTTATCAACATGGGACAGCCGTGAACGATGCAAGTGCACCATCCTTAGCGGGATTAACAATGGATAATCCTGAAGTGTTAATTATCAGCCTGGTAACAGCGCCATCGGGGTTTATCACCTTATTTCCGGATTATGAAGGGTTGGGAGACCCCAATAAGTTCCATCCTTTCATTATTGCGGAGTCATACACACATTCTGTGGTAAACATGGTGAGGGCTGTTAAACAATTATCTGCTGAACTTGAAGGTGATGATCAGTTTCAATTCAATGACCAGTTATTTCTGATTGGGTATTCTGAAGGAGGTTATGCGACCATGGCTGTCCAACGTGGTATTGAACTGAATTTCAGTGATGAGTTTACCATCACCACATCTTGTCCAATGGCCGGGCCTTATGATCTGGCTGGCACCATGGTTGACTATTTCTTGTCAATTCCAAGTTATCCCAAGCCCTTTTATGTCCCTTTTGTTCTCACGAGCCATTTATGGTATTATCAGGGGGAAGATGTGGATTTTGGTGACTATTTTGAACCCTTTTGGGCAGATACGTTACCATCCCTTTTTGATGGAACGCATTTCGGTGATGAGATTGATGCGCTGATGCCTGAAAACCCATTAGACATTATACTCCCTGACGTATTGGAAGAATTCACAAATAATGAGGATCACTTTTTTCGCCAAACATTACAGCAAAATACCTTATTGGATTGGATCCCTATGAGTCCAACCTATCTCTACCATGGGATCGGCGATGATATTGTCCCATTTCAAAATGCCCAGGTGGCTTATGATACATTTGTGAGTAATGGGGCAGACAGTGTTACACTAACACTCTATCCGGAAGAAATGGGCGGACATGGAGAAGTTGCGACTACTTGTTTGTTTGCGGGATTTGATGTCATCTCAGATCGGCAAGCCATCAGTCCAAAAGGAGATTTGAACAGTGATAGCTATATCATGGTGCAGGATGTTGATTTAATCTTAGACTCAATCGTCCATGAAACAGATCTGACAGATTTTCAATGGTGGGCTGGTGATTGTGATTATGATGATCAGCATTCCGTTATTGATCTTTTGATGGTTGCAGACCTAATCGATTAACCTATGAAAAAATATGCCATCAAGGCTTTTGTTACTATCTGCCTGGGATATCTATTATTCTACTATTTTCTAATCTGGTTCACACACATCTAATGGTAGCACCCTTGAAAAAGTTTGGAGTCATGTTCTTCTGGATGGGTGTTGCAGCTGGCTCTGTTATCTTGGCGGATTCTTTTTTTGAACTCCCTGATGAAGTATCCGGTGTACTGTATTTTATAAGTATTGGAATTGCAGCGTCCAGTACACTGAACTATTATCGATAGATCAAAATGGAATTGAAAAAACAAGTCTGGATATTAATGGTTGCAGTTATTTCAATTATTGTTTTTAACACTATTTACAGCCAAGTTCTTTCAAATGAAAACCCGGTATTAAATTCAGACAATAATAGTGAATCAAACACAATGAAAAAAACTGATTCAGAATGGAAACGGATCCTGTCATCTGCCGAATACCATATTCTTCGGGAAAAGGGTACAGAACGGGCCTTCACAGGAAAATACGATGGTCATTTTACAGATGGGAACTATCTCTGTGCAGGATGCGGGAATAAACTGTTCGAATCTGAAACAAAATACAGGTCCGGGTGCGGTTGGCCCGCTTTTTACGAAGCGCTTCCAGAATCTGTGCAAGAAACTAAAGACAAGAGTCATGGTATGAAACGTACAGAGATTACCTGCAGTAAATGTGATGGGCACTTGGGGCACGTATTTAACGATGGTCCCAATCCAACGGGACTAAGGTATTGTATCAATTCTGTATCCATGGACTTTGAGCCCAGTGATAAGGAATAATGAAAAAGGGTGTTGTAAAGGAATATGACCAGTTAAAGGGTTTTGGATTTATCACGGGCGATGATAAAGAAGATTACTTTGTACATGTCAGCGGATTGAGAGAACATTTAAAGTCCCGCGGACTCCGTACTGGACAGAAAGTCTCTTTTGATGTGGATTTTGGGATGAAGGGGGATAAAGCAATCAACGTTCGCGTTGATTGATCTATTTTATTAAACTGATTTTTTGAATCAAGGTTGATCCTGCCGCTTCAACCTGAGCGATATAACTTCCGGAAGATAAATTTCTTCCATCTAATGTAAATGAATGCAGCCCGGCGTTTTGTTTTCCCAGTCGATGAGTTTTTAAGGATCTTCCCCGCAGATCTAGTAATCGGATTGTGACATTTCCATCTTCAGGTAAGGTGTATGATAACATGGTTGTAGGATTGAATGGATTCGGAAATGCAGGATGCATCTTGAACTTTGCTGCCACAGGTGGATTCTGTACGGATAATGGGGATTGGATAAAAGGAATTGTTTCAAATTGTTGCCCAAATACATTTACAGCGATCTCCTGATCCAATCCGAGCCAATCCGTAATGATGGACGAATATAATTGACGGAAATC
>DCMX01000236.1:0-1804 GCA_002321855.1 Fidelibacterota bacterium UBA1611
AGACTACCGGGATAATTGACAGCAATATGAATACCACCGCCAAGGGAATTATGCTGACCGTCGTATTCAACACCATCTACAATTGTATTTGACCGGCCCGGCCATTCAAACATGGGCTGGGCCGACCATTCTATTCCGTTATTTTTCAGGGGCTGGGACAAAATACCATTATTAAACACTGATTCGTGAAGCATGCCACGATCGTGGACAATATATTCGCGCTGAGCAAGTAGCGATTGGCTGATTAGAAGCAGTATAAACGCGCTCAATGTTTTTGGTAGTCTTATCATAAGTTCATTTTCAGGCCGAGCTTAAAGTATCGTGGTGTGTTTTTAAGAAAAATAAGTTCTTGGCGATAAACCAGGGGATCATAGTTATCAAATATCATCGGATCGCCAATATCATTGGTTTCATCATCATCATAATACGTTTCCCACCGAGTAACCGCATTTTCATTATTAAAAAGTGTATAGGCATAATCCCTCTGGTTCAGCAAATTGTAAACTTCCACAAAAAGTGAATATCTGAAACCCGGCTTTCCAAATGTCTTCTGCAGCCGCAGTAGCATATTATGATAATCAGGTGTGCGCTTATTGAACTTAAGTCCTGATCCATCTGCGTCATAAGTATATGGACGGCCGGTTTGAAATGTATACCTCAGGTTGACTCTCCAATTGGACAGTGGGCGCATTCCCAGAACTTCAGGTCCGCTATTTCTTTTAGTGCTATAAGTGAAAGTGGATACTAACCGATGTGTCCGATCATAATTCAGGTATTCATCCTCCGGATCAGGCAGTTCTACGGGTAATTCTCCTTCATCCGGTTTTTCTATAAATTTGATTTCTGCATCAAAAGGTGTTGCACTTTTTCCAGTGGCTACCTGGTAATTATAACGTGTAATCGCCGTGAATGCCCCAGAGTGCCGTTTTAAACTAACGTGGAAACCCTTGATATCAGCATATTCACGATTTGCAAATGTTTCGTACAGATTTCCCTTTTCATCCTCATAATAGACATGTTGAACTAAATCCTTTACATCTTTAAAATAAGCGCTCACTTTCAAGACTGCTTTAAGCAATTCAATTCCTTTTACAAGACCTATGTCATACGCAATTGTTTTTTCCGGCCGTAAGCGTGGGTTTCCCAGTCGGCTTACAGCGTATGCTTCATTTTCAGAGGTGATATTGCTTAATATAAAATTGTCATATATTTTTGAAAAATCAGGTCTTTGGGTAAATGTCCCATAATTTAGATAAACTACTGTGTTTTCCGAGACCGGAAAAGATAGACCAATACGGGGTTGCAATCTGGTGAAGAATTCTGACTTAACTGTCAGAGCTTTGTTAATATCGTAATATGGTTCGCGTTCATTATATGGAATTGAGGGATCGGGATCAAATTCCGGATTGCGTAAAGGTGAGAAAATATCTGAATAGTATTCGGTATTAAAATTATAGAAATCAAATCTCAATCCAAGGTTAGATATCATACCCTGGAATTCAAGTTTATTCTGGAGATACACGCCGCCCTCGAATGGATTTCCTTCAAATTTAAATATGTTTACACTACTGGGATTATTAATATTATTTTCCCGGTCAACGTCCAGATCATACAAAAATAACTGCCAGCCTAACTTGGTCAGAAATCTAGTGGTAAGCTGACTACTGTAATAACCTAACAGACTGTAGGTTTTAGTCCCTTCACCACCACGTTTGTTTGCAAAACGGTTGTTTTCAAGAGAACCTGGAGCAGTGTACTTGATTATATAGCTATTCGCATTTTTATTAAGATATACACCGGGTTC
>DCMX01000236.1:2201-2878 GCA_002321855.1 Fidelibacterota bacterium UBA1611
GGGGAAAAGATATGTACCCACTTTACTCCCACTCCTAACACATCAGTTTCATGATACACATTCTTATGTTCCAACTCAAACAGGTATGGAACACCAATTCCTGATGATATAGCATTGTCAAATCCATTGTAATAATTCAGGGATAGATTCAGTTTATCTACTGTACTCAAATTATTGGTTAAATTTACCATAAACTGCCTGTTTCGCTTGGGCCATACCGTGGGTAATTTTTCATGTGTAATTTTCTGAGAACCCGTTAGAAATATTTTGGTTTTGTTGCTTATAGGACCTCCCAAGGAAAGACTTACACGATAGTCAGTCCTGTTATTGTAGTTCAAACCCAATTCCCGGGCAAATCCCAGAAATTGTTTATAGGCTAACTCGGCAAATTTGAGACTGTCTTCATGCGTCATTTCATCCGGCATATACGAAGTCCAGTTTGGTGTAGAGGTTGTGAAAAAAGCTTTCTCAGGATCGTTCGGGTCAGGACTCAGCCATTCCTCCGGACCGCTATATAAAATATCAAAAGGTACATTATTTTCCACATCATAATAATTTCCGCCCCAATTACGCGCATATGGCAATGAACCTGATAATTCACCTCGCACCACCCATTTGCTACCCCCTTCTTTTGGGATCATATTAATTACACCAGATTGTGTATTTCCATATTCGGC
>DCMX01000137.1 GCA_002321855.1 Fidelibacterota bacterium UBA1611
ACTGATCTCTTCTCTTCCCCAGCCCAGAAAACCATGAATAAGAACGATCGGATCCTTGTTAGCGGCACACACCCCAGATAATAAAATCAAATAAAAGAACAATATTGTTCTAACCTGTTTCATGAGAACTTGGAGAATAACTTGATGGATTCAGTCAGTTGGATTAATAATCCATATCCATTCCACCGCCACCACCATTTCGTCCACCACCAAAATTTCTTCTATTCCAGCGTTTTTTCTGTTGTTTTCCAAAATTATAGTTTAGTGTGATAGTTGTGTGTCTACTATCTCTTCTTCTCTCAGCATACATTAGCTGAGTATAGACCTCATTAGAAATAGGATTGGTAATGACATTCTCAGTGTTAATGATGAATTTTTTTGTGTCAAAAACATCATCAACTTTTATGGTTACAGATAGTTTATTATCCAAAAAAGATTTTTGAAGTCCAATATCGGCACTGAAATTTCCTGGGCTACTACCAGTATTGAACTCCATTTTTCCACGGCCACCAACTGTCAGCTCGAGCCTTACAACTCTGGGAATGTTAATCGTTAACATTCCGCGGTTGTAGGCACCTTTTGAGTTTCCATTCAGGTCTGACTCTCCATTGCCATAGGTCCTGTTATTCCAGGACCATCTAGATAGCATAATATTTATTAGAGGAATTGGACGATAGTTGACAACAAGACTTCCGCCAAAACTCTCTGAATTTTCAGAGTTGTCTGCGGTTAATATTTCATATACATCACCCTCAAACTCAACCATGTCTCTGTCCCACCACATGATATTATCCTTGACCAGTTTGTAGGATATTCCTGTGTTAAAATTCAGTTTACGAGAGTTACTTGAAAATTTTAGTTCAGCCACGTCACTGTACTCTGGATCCAGATAGGGGTTTCCGTTTCGTATCCTTGATATATCGTTCGTGTTTCTGGGGAACGGACTTATTGTTCTTCTCCCGGGTCTGTTTACTTTTTTTGAATACCCAAACTGCACGGTTTGCATCGCGGAAAGTTTGTAGATCAAAAATATACTAGGATAAACCTTTGTGTATGGGTTGTTATATGGAGAATTTTCTAAAGCATTGTCAATGATCGTTGAAATAATGTTTACACTATCTGGAGTTGCGTTAGAGGAAGCAGGATCAAGTGTTGCATTGGTCTCTACCTGCTCAAACCTACCGCCTGCTTTTATCCCAAACTTTTCTGTGATATCATAGTTCAGGCTTGCATAGGCTGCATAGATATCTTCATCATAGTTATTAATGTATAGTTGTTCTAAATAGTTATAGTCTGTTGAAAAAGATTTTAATGTTGATTTGAAACCGGTTTCAATAAACATTTTTTCATTAAGCTGGTCTTCATAATCAACTGTAACTGTTATACTATTATTGTTTTCTTTAAACTCGGTATCGTGCTCATGACTGTGCCCAGAATGATCAGCAGCATCTAAAGAGTGTTCATAATTATGTTGAATTCCCTCATCAGTCTCATAGTTGAGATCCAAGTTTGCAGTTAGTTTTCTATTGGTTGTGCCAAATTTATTTTCATAGGAAAAGCTGTGGTCATGGTGAACTCCATCATCCTCTTCAAGAGATTCAACATCATAAATATCAGGTATTATATACTCGATTTTTTCAAACGTATCCTCAAAATGATTACCAAACATATAGGTGTAAGATACGGTACTGCTTGAGGTAGGGTAATAGTCCCCCCCGAACCTTAGACTTACACGGTTCGGGCTTCTTCTTCTGTATGTATTTTGATATAAAGAGTCTACATAGGAAGTATGATCGTATTCGAATTGTCTATACCCTCTTCCTATAGAATTCCCACTCCTATAGCTGGAACTTCCAAATACGTTCCACATGTCCGTGCGATAGTTAACATTACCAGCTATGTTTCTTTTATCATACTCGCCAGCCATTGTTGTGATACTTCCATTCAGTCCATCAAAGGCCCCTCGCTTGAGTACTATATTAATTATACCTCCAACACCGTCAGGATCATATTTTGCTGATGGATTGGTTATTACCTCTACTTTATCAACCATCGCTACCTGTATATTATCCACAATACCGCGCCTGTTTGAGCCTGTGAGTCCAGACCGCTTACCATCAATAAGGATTGTTACGTTTGCGTCTCCAGCTATGGATACCTCACCATCAATATTGACATCTAAGGTTGGGACTTTTCTGAGTAGGTCAAATCCGGTACCGCCTGCTGCGGTAAGGTTTTTTCCTACCTTAAAGATCTGTTTATCAACGGTCTGTATGAACTGACTCTCATCGCCGATGACCTCAACAGCATCAAGATTGATACTCGATATTGAAAGAAGGATCTCGCCTAAAAAGTTTTCAATGCTCCCGTCCTCACCCGGAAAAATATTAATAGGTCCGATCTCTTTCTTTGCGTATCCGATGAATTCGATCCATATCACGTACTGCCCCAATGGTATCTCACGCACTATGAAACTCCCATCTTTTTTTGATAGTCCTCCGGTGACCACGCTCCCAGAGTGGTTATCAATCATTGATACTGACGCATATTCAATGGGCTGGCCAGTAGTAGAATCAGTGATGGTTCCCTGTACCACTCCGATTGCAGGCATGGCAGGCTTGGTGTTATGGTCTTTATGTGCGAGCACCGAATTTAAAAACGGCGCCAGTAAAAGGATCCCGGTTAGGGGGAATTGCAATAAGGATGTTGATTTCATCAATTTAAAATTTCCTACTTTTTTATTTAATTATTAAAAAATAAATGAATTTCAATTAAGAATTGGTATGATAAAGTATTTTAAAAGTTAAAGATTTATCGTGCCTCGTCCCAGTGCACTTCCATTGTATGATATTGAACCTTTCTTCTCCCCTCAATGGCAACAGGGAAGTTATATGTGGCGGTCTGTCCGGGTTCTAACGCAGAATCTGCTATCACTCCGGAGTCGTATATGATTCGTGCTCCCTTGACGAAAACAGAATCTGTTCCTGCCTCTTTCGTGGTCTGAGTGAACAAGTTAGAGATGACCCGCACAAAATCAGCCCTTTTCTTGCCAATGTTCTTTACCCGACCGGAGAAGATCTGCCGGTCCGGGTAAATATTAACGAAGGGATCTCCAAGAAAAACGATCTTTGGGCTTGGTTCTTCATGCTTATCCCGCCGAATGACCATCTCCTTTTTTAAGACAAGCTTACCGATCTGTGTTTTTAGCACAAGGGTAGAATCCGATTCTTCCAGAATATCGCCCATCACCACGGTTCCATTCCGCAGTTCGATCCTATACTGGTACTCCGGCACCTTGATCAGGTCAAGTAGTGCTCTGCTCAGGTTAGGCATCTCCTGTTTTTTTTCAAACGCGGCCACAATATTCTTAAGAGAGTCTATCTGGTTTTTCAATGTCCGCAGGTTGGATTCGTATTCAAAGAATGTGTCTTCAAAAGCAAGCCTATCTATTCGATCAAATTGACGGACCTGGGGCAGAAGTTCTTCAGCACTCTGGGTCTTAAGAGGAGTATCAAGACCATCAACAAATGCCTGCTGAGTTGTTCCGCTTGTAGTCTCGATCACGGCAACTTTTTCAGGTTGTTTTACTGCTGAAATGGTTATTATGATATCTTCTAAGTCCGTATCTGTTATGGTAATTCTCTGGTCACCGCTTCCTTCGCTCTTATGCTCTGCTTTAATAGTATAGGTTCCAGGTGCTATCTTTTTGAACTTGAACTTCCCCTTACGATCTGTTTTTTCATCTTTGATCTCTTGTTCGTCATTATTCAGAAGGAGCACTTTTGCCTTTTTTACTCCCTCCCCATCAGCTGTTCGAACAATGCCAGAAAGTTTATAATTATCCTTTGGGAAAGCGATACCTAATACAAAACAGATCAGCAAGCTTCGGAACGATCTAATCATGCTCTCTCCGTTCAAAGTTTGCCTTGTACGCCATCCGGCGAACCTGTTCGGCCCAGATTTTTTCTTCACCAATCATGTAGATCATGTCCAAGATATTATCATAGTAGACATAGTTCTCTTTTTTCTCCAGCACAGGTAGAATCTTGGGAATAACACTTGGGTCTTTGAATGTTCCTAGATTATCAATCGCCTTTTTTCGAATATCGGTAGGATAATCATCACTTCTGGCAATCTCGATAACAGCCTTTTTTACCTCTGGGTCATCAAATTCACCTAAAGCTGAGAGCATAGTATTCAACAGGCTGTAATATTGTCTTTTACCAGTGTTATAAGTATTGAGCAAGGCCAGAACCAGATTCTCTTGGCGGACACCGGCCATGGTATTAATGGCAAACTCACGAACTTCCAAGTTCGTGTTGGGGTCTCCCAGTAGTTCAGCAAAAGCGATAGCAACTTCATCAGGGTTCTTTTTCCCAAGGATCTCAACTGCTTTGTTTCGGATTCCGATACGAACATCAGGGTCTTTCGCAATGGTTGTCAGTACAGGTATGACCTGGTCATTGCCCAGGGCCCCTAATGTTTGGGTCATTAGATTCTCAGTTCTACTCATGTTTGCCTTGGCCACTTCATAAAGATCCAAAAGTACCAGTATCTGATCCTTAGTACGAACCTTATGGAGATTCTCTACCAGGCTCACATGAAGATCATTTGTTCTCTCTTCCAGTATGTGCATCGCTTTTACCATTGCCATACTGGCCTTTGGATTCTCTCGAAAAAGTGCCAGCATTTCTATAGACGCTTTCAGAAAAGAGAAGTCGACAGCGCTGGTGGTCTCTACCATGTTTGCAATAGCGTTCAAGGCCATGGGATGCTGGGTATCAGCTAATACCCTGCCCGCTTCTATCCGCGCTTTAGGGTGCTGGTTATCATCATTATACACTTGGATCAATTCATCGAGAGCCTGCACTTTCCCATCCTGGTATGCACTGCGCAGTTTTTGGATATTGTTCAGGAAATTTGGGTCATCAGGATCCATGATGGATCCTTTACCAAAAAAATTCTTAATGGTAGCACATCCCTGTAAGAGCATCAGGCATGAAACGGTTATGAACAGCAGCCTACGCATCATCCCCCCATGAATGCATGGAGAGATCATTCCCATCAAACATGGCATATGTTGGATTATGTATCCAGTCTCCAAGAACGGCTAATTTCCCTTGCTTTACCTGTATCATCTCGCCTAAATGATAGTGACCTGAGATCATATAATCAAAACCCTTATCAAACTGGTTCAGAGCGGCCTGCTTCAGCTCATTTCTAATATCTGTTTTGGATTCTTCAGAGTGAGCAGGATGACGACCGCTTCTTGAGATCCTTCGACCTATTTTATAACTGATAGTTGGATGTATCCATCGAAAGCACCATATAAAAAATGGACTACGAATAATTAGCTTTAGCAAACGATACCCCCAATCCCAGCTCAGGATACCATCACCATGTGTAATATAAAAATTCTTACCATTCACAGAGAATGTGGTATCATCAAAATAGGTTTTATTCATGATCTTTTTTTTCATAAAGTCCATCAGCCAATAATCATGGTTGCCCACGATGAATCTCAAATCCACACCAGCTTTCTTTAGTTGATAGGCTTTGTTGTAAAACTCAAAATAAGCCTTTGGTACCATATCAGGGTATTCAAAATAAAAATCGAACAGGTCTCCGACAAAAAATAGGGTTCCCCTCGTTGTTCTGACATAGTTCATGAAACGATATAGTTTTCTCTGACGCTGTTGCTCATCTTCTGAATCATTCAGCATTAGATGGATATCGGAAATGAAATAGATCGGTAAATCCATGACAGCGAAACTAACTTTTTCAGTTTAGGAGTGGCAAGCACAGTAAAATATTGGAAATCATTCAATAATTGACGATTTGTTGGTATTTCCAGTATCTTCTAACTATTACTTCGAATCAGTGTTCTTAATAATATGTTAACATTTAAAAACGTGGTCAGATATCCTATTCTCACAATCGTGATTATATCGTTGGCTTGGGGACAGTCCTTTGGTAAGAACAAGGTCCAATACCGAGATTTTGACTGGTCCTATATCCAGACCCATCATTTCGACATATATTTTTATGGCGGTGAACAGACCCTGGCAGAGTTTACCTCTGACGTAACAGAGGAGGCCTATGAGCAGATATCTAAACACTTAAGCTGGAATCTACGGAAACGTGTATCCATCCTAGTGTATAACTCACACAATGAGTTCCAACAGACCAATGTAGTTGGCACCTATATGTCGGAAGGGATTGGTGGGGTGACGGAATTATTTAAGAATCGCATAGTATTTCCATTTTCAGGAAACTATGAGCAGTTCCGACATGTGATTCATCATGAACTGGTTCATGCGATGCTTAATGACATGGTTTATGGTGGGAGCATGCAGAATGTGGTCTCCAGCCGCACCAAGCTCCGGATCCCTATCTGGGCAAACGAAGGCCTAGCAGAGTTTCTAAGTTCGAACTGGGATACAAAGGCTGATATGGTTCTTCGCGATATTTCTATACATGAACGCATCCCGACAGTGAAAGAACTGAATTATTTTATGGCATATAAAGGTGGTCAGTCCTTATGGAGATTTATTACCGGTAAATATGGCAGGGAAAAGATAGGTGAGATATTCCGGTCCATGAAGAGGGCCCAGAATGCAGAAAAAGGCTATCAGCGTGCCATGGGTATGAAATGGAATGAACTCACAAAACACTGGCATAAGTATTTGAAAAAAGAATATTGGCCCGATATTGCAGATCGTGAACCGTTGGAAGATATGTCCGAAAAACTAACTGACCATAAAAAAAATAGAAATTTCTATAATGTTTCACCAGCGCTATCACCTGATGGAAGTATGGTAGCCTTATTGACCGACCGGTCGGGATATTTTGATATCTATTTGTTGGATGCCCAGACCGGAAAAAAGAAACGAGTATTGGTAAGGGGTAGCCGGTCTGTGGATTTTGAAGAATTAAAATGGTTGCAGCCAGGTATCTCATGGTCACCTGATAATCAGAGGATCGTGTTCGCTGCTAAAGCAGGCAAAGGGGATGTACTTCATATTATCGATGTGCAAAAGAAAAATACAGAAAAGATCAATATCGATCTGGATGGTGTATTCTCAGCCGCGTGGAGTCCCAATGGAAATGATATAGCGTTCATTGGCAATAAAGGCGGTGCCAGTGATATCTATATTTACAGTTTAAAGGAACAAAACTATCGGCAGATCACTAATGACCGTTTTTCTGATTCATTCCCATCTTGGGATCTATCCGGTAAGAAAATTGCTTTTGTTTCTGATAGGGGTGATCATGTTGATGGCCTTTACCAAGGGAAAATGGGAGACCATGATTTTCGCCAGACCGATATTTATATATTGGATATTGAGACTGAAATGATTCAGCGTATTACCGATACACCCGAGAATGAGGATCACCCGGTCTGGGCGAACACAAAACCTGCCTTGTATTACACTTCTGACCACAATGGAGTTTGGAACCTATATGTTCATCCACTAGATCCCAATAGCGTAGAGAATGACCAAGGTTCAGGCCGTTATGCCATTACTAATGTTCTAACAGGCCTGCAGCAACCTACCATTTCTAGGAATGATGATCTATTAATATTTGCAGGATACGCTGGGACTGGCTGGGACCTGTATGGTTTGAGCGGTCCATCTGATCTCCCACCTGTAACGGTCGAGCCGACACAATATATCCTAAATAAGGATTCAAGCGATCAATCGATCACAGACCTACGCAAACGCAAACGCACTTTCAGATTGGAAGATGAGATCTCATCAAATTATTCGAAATGGATATTTTCTCAAGTTTACGAGAATTATAATACTGCGATCTTGGATAATAATCAGGGACCCGCTGATACAACTTTTAATGATACCTTGGTTGACGGTTGGCATGTTCCACAAGCATATAAAACAAGGTTCACTTTAGACCTTGTTAGCGGAAACTTGCAGATCAGTAATGTTTTTGGTGCAACTGGTATGACATACTTTGCTTTTAGTGATATTCTTGGAGACCATCAGATCGCGATCGGTACAGAAATGGTCCTGACGCTGGAAAATAGCGATTACTATTTTTATTATGGTTACCTTAAGAACCAGACCGATTACCACTTTGTGGGTTTCCAGAATGCAAACTTTTTCCAGATTGGTTATTATACATTAGGGCGGCTCCGTCATCGTGGATTCCAGACATCTGTATCTCATCCCTTTAGTCGGTTCCAACGGGTGGATGTGGGTTTTTCCTGGCATAATGTTGTGTATGATATTTTAGATCAGGTCTATAATCCAGTTTTACAACAGAATGAATATGTTAAAAGATCGCCGTCCCAGGGATTCTCTACTATTTTGCCAACCTTGAGCTGGGTGATTGATAATTCTGTGTTCGGGTTCACTGGTCCGATCGATGGATACAGGCAGAATATGTCAATGAAAATAAGCCCCGGTGGAGATGAAACGGATATGTCGTTTCAAACGATGAAAATAGATATGAGAAAATACTGGCGTTTTGGCAGGGACTATACACTGGCCGTGCGAGGGTTCTTTGGTCGAAGTCAGGGTGATGATGCCCAGAAATTCTTTTTAGGTGGCATGCCCTATTTGCTGAGCGGAAAAGGGGAGACCAATGGGGTTTTGGATAACGGCTATTACCGTAATGTTCTTACGGACACATCAAACACCTCAATGATCAGTGATATATATTTCACTGAATATGCTTTCCCCCTTCGGGGCGCTAGGTTTGCTGAACGAATCGGTAATCAGGCCGCGTTATTCAATTTTGAAGTACGGTTTCCTTTCATAAACTATCTTGCATTGGGTTTCCCGCTAAAGGTTGTTTTGGGTAATATTCGTGGACATGCCTTTGTGGATATGGGTACAGCATGGGATGAGCTTGATGAGTTCTCGAATAATAAATGGCCAAGCAAATACGGATCGGATAATTTAGGTGATTATTCACCCTGGGTGGTCACAGCGGGTATAGGAGTAAAGATAAACCTGGGGTATTTTTTACTTCGTATCGAGTCTGCCTGGGATAAGAATCCGAACGGGTTTTCCAAACCTCAGTGGTATTTTTCTTTAGGTCCTGACTGGTAAAACCTGCTGCTTGATTCCGTCCGCCACGAAAGGCAATTTCTTATCCTTTCATGGCTAAAATAAGACCCAAGATACATTTTTTATGTTCCGCTTGTGGCGATGATTTCCCAAAATGGTATGGCCAGTGTCCATCGTGTAAGGAATGGGGGAGCCTTTCTGAGTATAAGATATCACACAAAAAAAATGGTCGCAAGCTCGAGACCCGTGAATCCAGATCACTTGCCAGCATTCTGGCCCAGGAACCAGGTACGAGGATCTCAACCGGTCTCAAAGAAGCTGATCGTGTTCTGGGTGGTGGTTTACTATCTGGATCCCTGCTCTTACTTGGAGGGAGTCCTGGTGTCGGAAAATCCACATTAGCTCTGCACATTTGCGCTGGAATCGATCGCAAAGCATTCTATGTCTCTGCAGAAGAGAGTGAAGAACAGGTTGGACTAAGAGCCCGACGACTCAATGTAAATTCAGAACATCTTCACCTTTCAGGAGAGAATGAATTAGATGGCATAATATCCCATATTGAAAGGATTTGCCCTGATCTAGTGATTATTGATTCTATCCAGACCATCATGAATTCAGGGTTGGATTCATTACCTGGTTCTCCCAGTCAGCTTCGGGATTGTGGACAACGGTTCTTGGAAGTGAGTAAGCAAAAGGGTGTAATAATCATGATCATTGGTCATGTAACAAAAGAAGGGATCATAGCTGGACCAAAAATGTTGGAACATATGGTGGACACAGTGCTGTATATGGAAGGAGATGATCGCTACGACCATCGTATTCTAAGATCTGCAAAGAATCGATTTGGTGCAACGCATGAGGTGGGGATTTTTAGTATGAATGAAGAAGGATTGAAGGAGGTGATCAATCCATCTGAAATGTTCTTAGCTGAGCGAAGCAAAGAAATACCGGGAACTTGTATCTATCCTTCCTTAGAAGGCACTCGACCGATACTGGTCGAGGTTCAGGCATTGGTTTCCAATGCTAATTTTGGCACACCCCAGCGAAATGTGAATGGTTTTGATTTTCGCAGACTGTCCATGCTTATGGCAGTTCTGGAAAAGCGGATGGGTATAGTCATGGGAACAAAAGATGTTTTTGTTAATCTGGTAGGTGGTCTAAGGGTGGATGACCCAGCAGCTGACCTATCAATATTGTGTGCTGCTGCATCCAGTGCAATGGATAAGGCCATAGATGAGAATATAGTATTATTAGGTGAAGTAGGTCTAACTGGTGAAGTTCGTTCAGTCAGTCGGTTGGAGTATCGTTTAACAGAAGCAAAAACACTTGGATTCAAAGAAGCGATCGTTCCTAAAGGTAGTTTCAATGAAAGAATAAAAAAAATAGGACTGAAAATTCATTCCGTTCGATCGGTCAATAATGCATTTAAAATATTATTTTAGGATATAAGAAATTTGTGATGAACTGGTGATAAATAGATTTGCAATATTCTGAGCGGGTTATTCAAGTCGTCGTGCTCTAAAAATGATTAAATGAAATTCAC
>DCMX01000238.1 GCA_002321855.1 Fidelibacterota bacterium UBA1611
ATCATATTAAGAGAGTGTCACTTAGGTCGAGATTCACTGGTAGGTGCCACCATGGTATTAAATCGTATGTCTCAGTCGGATGATACTTTAAGTGCTATTCATAGTTCCCTACCGCAGTTTGAGATTGTTAAAGATAAAGTGAACTTGGAAGGGATCAATCCAGAAAAATTGATTGAAAAAGTAGATTCACTTTTTGATGATGCAGACAAAAATACGCTGGACGGTATAAAATTTACTTGGGATGACAGGTGGGTCCATCTGCGTAAATCCAATACAGAGCCTATTATGCGAATCTATGCAGAAGCTCATACGACTAAAGATGCTCAAGAACTGGTTAAACAGGTCAGATCTTGTTTATAAGAAGAATATCCAATATAGAAAAATTTGATATAAATTAGATGAAACAGAAGAAATCTTATGATTCTAGATAAACTATTATATACCAAACCAATTGATCAAATAGGTGCACAAGAGCGAGTGACTCGTCTTTTTTCAAGGAGCATTAAAAAAGATTCCAAAGTTCAAGCTTTGCATCTGGCATTAAGTATGATTGACCTTACAACGCTTGAAGGGAAAGATTCTCCCGGAAAGGTAAAACAACTTTGTTACAAGGCATCTCATTTGCATGATTCATTCCCTGGTTTGCCCAATGTGGCTGCTATTTGTGTTTATCCAACTATGGTATCAATTGCAAAAAAAGCATTGGAAGGCACTGAAATCAACGTGGCATCAGTGGCAACCGCATTCCCCAGTGGAATGGCAGATATGAATTCCAAACTTGATGAGGTGAAATCCGTCATAGATGCAGGTGCTGATGAAGTGGATATGGTAATTTCCCGCGGGAAATTTCTACGGGGTGATTACCAATATGTATCAGATGAAATTGCCCAGGTTAAAGATGCCTGTGGGGACACTCATTTAAAAGTGATATTGGAAACGGGTGAATTGGTCACGTTAGATAATGTTAGACTTGCCAGTGATATTGCCATGGAATCCGGCGCCGATTTTATCAAAACATCTACTGGAAAAGTTTCTCCAGCTGCGACACCAGCTGTTGTGTTAACTATGTTGGAAGCCATTCGTGATTTTCAAACAAAGACGGAAAAAAAAATTGGTATGAAACCAGCCGGTGGTATTGGGAAAGCCAAGCAGGCAATCCAATATTTAGTTATGATTAATGAAACACTCGGAAATGATTGGCTTTCACCAGACTTATTCAGGTTTGGGGCAAGTTCATTGGCGAATGATGTGTTGATGCAAATTGTAAAACAATCAACGGGCTATTATCAATCCAAAGATTATTTTTCTATTGATTAGGGAAAGAATATATTATGCGTAAAACTAAAAATTGGGAATACAGTCCCGCCCCGGAAAGCACAGATCATATCAAATTAAAAAAACAATATGATTTATTTATTAATGGCGAATTTGTCCCCGGTGTTGAAGGGAGATATTTCGATACTATCAATCCATCCAACGAGGAAAAAATAGCTGAGGTCGCAGAAGCTGGAAAAGCAGATATTGATAAAGCAGTATCTTCTGCCAGGAAGGCCTACAATAAAACGTGGTCAAAAATGCTGCCAAAAGAACGAGGGAAATATGTATTTCGTATTGCCCGTTTGCTTCAGGAAAGGTCCCGGGAATTTTCTGTTATTGAATCAATGGATGGTGGAAAACCAATTCGTGAATCTCGAGATGTGGATGTTCCATTATCCTCAGCACATTTTTTCTATTATGCGGGCTGGGCAGATAAACTTGAATATGCTTTCCCGGGAAGAGTGGCAAAACCCCTGGGCGTTGCAGGACAAATAATTCCCTGGAATTTCCCTTTATTAATGGCGGCCTGGAAATTGGCGCCGGCACTTGCAACAGGAAATACAGTTGTGTTAAAACCAGCTGAGACAACACCACTCACAGCCATGAAACTGGCAGAAGTTATTCAGGAAGCAGATTTACCTCCCGGTGTTGTAAATATTGTGAATGGTGGTGGCACAACAGGGCAAGCATTGGTTAATCATCGCGATATAGATAAAATAGCTTTTACCGGCAGTACCGAAGTGGGAAAATATATTATGAAAGCTGTGGCAGGATCCGGTAAAAAATACACGCTGGAACTGGGTGGAAAAGCAGCCAACATTATTTTTGAAGATGCTGCGATTGATCAAGCAATTGAGGGTATCGTTAATGCTATCTTTTTTAACCAGGGACATGTTTGCTGTGCAGGATCACGATTATATGTACAAGAAGGTATTGCTGATGAAGTGATATTAAAACTTCAAGGACGAATGGACACATTAATTGTGGGCGATCCACTGGATAAGAATACGGACATCGGAGCCATCAATTCAAAAATGCAACTCGATAAAATTAAAATGTACGTAGACCTTGGTAAAGATGAAGGCGGGACGATTTATCAGTCATCATGCTCACTCCCGAAAAAAGGGTATTGGTTTGCACCTACAATATTTAAGGATGTGAGTCAATCTAATAGAATTGTCCAAGAGGAAATCTTTGGTCCTGTATTGGCGATTCAAACTTTTCGAACAGTGGATGAAGTCATTACAAAAGCCAATAATTCACCTTATGGATTATCCGGTGGTGTGTGGACAGATAAAGGATCCAAAATTTTCAAAGTGACCCAAGATATTCGTGCTGGTGTAATCTGGGCAAACACATTTAATAAATTTGATCCAGGGTCTCCCTTTGGCGGGTATAAAGAAAGTGGCGTGGGCAGTGAAGGCGGCATCGAAGGCCTTATGGGTTATGTGGAATTGGTGTAAATATTTCACCATGAAGAACACTAAGATTCACGAATGAAAATATTTTAGACTTACTTGAAAATAGACAAAAATTACAAATTATAGCCCTTTGTGATTTTTGTGCCTTTTGCCTGCGCTGAGCGGAGTCGAAGTGCGGCAATAAATATTGCTTGGAGAAATAAAATGAGTAAAAGAATTGATATCCAAAAAACATATAAACTATTTATTGATGGGAAATTCCCAAGGACGGAATCTGGACGATATATTAAATGGACAGATAAAAAAGAAACTACAGTAGTAAACATTTGCCGTGGGTCTCGGAAAGATTTTCGCAATGCCGTAGTGTCAGCCAGGAAATCAGAATCTGGTTGGTCCTCGCGAACAGCTTATAATCGTGCTCAAATTTTATACAGGATTGGTGAAATGCTTGAAGGTCGAAAAGACCAGTTTATGGCGGAATTAACTTTACAAGGATTAAGCAAAAAACATGCCGAAAATGAAATTGATCAATCCATTGATCGTCTTATCTATTATGCAGGTTGGGCCGATAAATTTCAGCAGGTTTTTAGTCGGGTGAATCCCGTTTCCCTGCCTTATTTTAATTTTACTGTACCGGAAGCCACAGGTGTCGTGGCAGCCATTGCACCAGATAATTCATCACTCCTGGGATTGATATCCATCGTGGCTCCTGTCATTGCCGGCGGAAATGTCATTGTTATTTTGGCTTCGGAATCATTTCCACTTTGTTCTATCACATTTGCAGAAGTACTTCATTTGTCCGATGTTCCTGATGGTGTTGTTAATATTTTGACCGGATATCGAAAAGAACTCCTTGAACATTTTTCATCTCACATGGATGTGAATGCCAT
>DCMX01000015.1:0-2316 GCA_002321855.1 Fidelibacterota bacterium UBA1611
GTAACGTTTGAAATAAAATATTTGTCTTTCAAACGACAAAATGATTTTGGGGAAATTGTTTCTGAAGAAAATTCTTCCGGCCAAAGATATAAGAACCCGTTATTTTCAGATATAAAGTGAGTGTCGCTTGTGTGCTCATGGTTTTGGTTCAAACCATAGACCCCAGGAGGTTGAGGCAGGTAAATTATTTCAAGCAGGGTTAGCGCCTCTTACCAAATAGGGCGGTGCCTATTCTAATCATTGTAGAACCCTCTTCCACTGCAATTTGAAAATCATTGCTCATCCCCATGGATAGCTCATTTATTTTTTTCTTGTTCAGCTTACTGTTTAAATCTTCTTTCGTTTTCCGAAGTAACCCAAAAGAGCGCCGTATGTCTTTTTCATTTTTTGTTAATGGCCCCACGGTCATTAGTCCTTCAATGTTGATTCCAGAAAGAGTGGAACAGTAAAGCATTTCACCTATCTGTTCTGGTAGAAAACCGTTTTTTTGTTCTTCATTTGTTGTGTTCACTTCCAATAGAATTTGAATTGTCCTATTAAGGTGTTTCGCTCGATCACTGATTTTTTTTGCCAGCCTCACTGAATCAACAGAATCAACAGTGTCAAAATAATCTAAACATCTGTTCACCTTATTTGTTTGTAGGTGCCCGATGAATCTTTTTATAAGCATAGGAACACCCGATAGCTTTTGGAATTTTTTAATGGCTTCCTGAACTCTATTCTCACCAATGGAGCGTATTCCATTATTATAGCACGCATTGATAATAGAAAATGGGTGCGTTTTGGTTACGGCTATGATTTTAACCGCTTGATTGGTTCCTCTTCGTGTCTTTGCTGATTCAATGTGGGCGCGGATATCTCTTAGGTTATCCGCTATCGTCATGAATCACTATTTGAAATAGTTGGATTTACTGTTTTAGAATTAATCTCGTTCTTATCTGCTTCTTCATGCATTACTCGAGTAATAGATGAAATGCTACTACCATCATCAAGTTTTACTAATCGTACACCTTGGGTCACCCGTCCAATAGTGCGAATATCGCTCATTCGTTGTCGCATTAGAACGCCCGCGTCAGTAATAATAATTAAATCATCTGAATCAACTACTTCCATGATTTTGACCATCTTACCGGTTTTATTAGTACAGCGCATTGTTAGAACCCCTTTACCTCCTCTTTTCTGAGTTCGATATTGTATCACGTCTGTCCGCTTCCCATATCCTTTTTCCGTGGCCACGAGGATTGTTCCTTCTCTTTTAACAACCAACATACCAACCACCTGATCGTCCTTTGCGCTAAGCCTAATGCCTTTTACTCCCATGGTTTTTCTACCGCTGGAGCGCACGTCCCTCTCTGAAAACCGAATCGATTTTCCTTCTCTTGTGCCAATCAGAATGTCGTTTTCACCATTGGTTATACGAGCTTCGATTAATTTATCTTCCTGTCTTATGTCAATAGCATAGATACCACCTTTACGAGGATTACCATAGGCCGATAAGACTGTTTTTTTTATGATTCCCTTTTCGGTTGCCATAATAATATAATGGTTTTCATCAAATTCTTTAACGCTTACAAACGCTTCAACGCGTTCCCCTGGATCACAACCAATTAAATTAACAATGGCCCTTCCTCTGGTTGCGCGACCTCCTTGTGGAATATCATAGACCTTAAGCCAATAACATTTGCCCTGGTCAGTAAAAAACAGCATAAAATTATGTGTGTTAGCAATAAATAGGTGTTCCACAAAATCTTCTTCTCTACTGGTGGCTCCCTGAACCCCCCTTCCTCCCCTGCGCTGGGTTCGGTATGTGTTCAATGCTGTTCTTTTAATATATCCCTGATGAGTAATGGTCAAAACGACCTCTTCTTCGGCAATCATGTCTTCCATGGAAAAGTCGCTGTCCACTGGAATTATTTCTGTTCGGCGCTTGTCTCCATAATTATTGCGAACATCCATCAATTCAGATTTGATGATATCCATGCGTTGTGTTCTGCTCTCTAATATTCCTTTTAGATGAGAGATAAGCTGAATGATTTCTTTATATTCTTGGACAACCTTTTCAACCTCCATTCCGGTCAGTCTTTGCAGGCGCATGTCCAATATGGCCTGGGATTGTTTTTCTGACAGATTAAAGGAATTCATTAATCCTTCCTTTGCGTGTGCCACATCTTTACTGCTGCGAATAATAATTATAACATCATCGATATTATCTAAGGCTATTTTCAGACCTTCCAAAATGTGGGCTCTTGCTTCCGCTTCTTCCAGCTCAAAATTTGTCCGTCGAACAACGACATCATGTCGAAAATCGATAAAACG
>DCMX01000015.1:2705-5982 GCA_002321855.1 Fidelibacterota bacterium UBA1611
AATATGATACCGAACGTATCTTGAAGTTGGGTGTGTTTATATAGCTGATTCAGAATCACTTCTGGAACTGCATCTCTTTTAGTTTCGATGACAACTCGAATACCATCTTTGTCAGATTCATCTCTAAGATCAGAAATGCCTACTATTTTCTTATCCCGGACCAGATCTGCAACCTTTTCTATTAGGTTGGACTTGTTGACCTGATAGGGTAGCTCGGTTACAACAATGCTACCCTTTCCACTTTTTAAGTTCTCAATATGTGCTCGGGCTCTCATTTTAATTTTACCGCGTCCGGTGTGATAAGCTTGTTTTAATCCATCCATACCTAAGATCAGGCCTGCCGTTGGAAAGTCGGGTCCTTTTATGTGTGCCATTAGCTTGTCGACGGTCGTGTTTCTATCATTGATAAGCTCTACTAAACCATTAATTATTTCAATTAGGTTGTGCGGGGGAATCTTCGTTGCCATTCCCACGGCAATTCCTTCTGATCCGTTGATTAAAAGAGTAGGAATTACCGAGGGTAGAACGCTTGGTTCTTTCAATGTTTCATCAAAGTTGGGCAACCAATCAACTGTATTTTTTTCAAGGTCTTTAAGCATTTCCCCAGAAAGCCTGGTCATGCGTGATTCTGTGTAGCGCATGGCCGCTGCGTTATCACCATCAACAGACCCGAAATTGCCCTGACCGTCTACTAATTCATATCTCATAGAAAAATCCTGTGCCATGCGGACCAGCGCATCATAGACCGAGCTGTCTCCGTGTGGATGGTATTTCCCCATAACATCGCCAACAATTCTAGCGGACTTTTTATAGGGTCTGTTCCATTGCGACCCTAGTTCGCTCATGCCATATAAAATTCTTCGATGAACGGGTTTTAAACCGTCGCGAACATCAGGAAGGGCCCTGGAGACAATCACCGACATAGAATAATTGAGATAGCTTTCTCTCATTTCCTCAATAATGTCTCGGGGTATTGTGTTGTCTCTGTTAATAAAATCAGTCATGTTTTTTCTTTTATATGTCCAGGTTCACTACAAATTTTGCGTTCTTTTCAATAAATGAGCGCCTTGCTTCTACATCATGGCCCATTAGATTTTGAAAGGTTTCTGCGGCGCGAGCAGCATCATCAACCGTTATCTGCAATAGCGTGCGTTTTTCTGGGTCCATTGTTGTGTCCCACAACTGTTCTGGATTCATTTCACCCAATCCCTTATATCTTTGCACTCCAATTTTCACTGTTTTGTTTTCTTTTCTCATGCGCTCAATGGTCAGGTCTTTTTCATTGTCATCATAAACATATGACTCTTTCTTGCTCTGATAAATTCGATACAGGGGTGGGAGCGCTAAAAACAGGTGTCCATTGTGAATCAATTCCGGCATACGGCGAAAAAAGAATGTTAATAGAAGAGTTCTGATATGAGAACCGTCTACATCCGCGTCAGTCATAATGACAACCTTGTGATACCGAAGTTTCTCAATATCAAAATCGCCGGCGGCTTTTTCACCGCCGTCTTCATCAGAACCTCCAAATCCTGCACCTAATGCTGTGATCATGGCCTGAATCTCATTATTGGAAAGGAGCCTATCAATCCGGGCCTTCTCAGAATTAATAACTTTGCCTCTTAGGGGTAAAATAGCCTGTGTTCTGCGGTCACGACCTTGTTTGGCCGAGCCTCCAGCAGAGTCTCCTTCCACCAAATATAACTCACAGAATACCGGGTCTTTATTTGAACAGTCTGCCAGCTTTCCGGGAAGAGATGAGCCGCCTAGGGCGCTTTTTCTACGAATCAGTTCACGGGCCTTCCGAGCGGCTGACCTACTGCGAGCGGCAAGCAGGGCTTTTTCAATAATACGACGACCGACAGAGGGGTTTTCCTCAAGAAAATTCAAGATTCCTTCGTATACTATTTTATCTACAAGACCCTTTACCTCTCCATTTCCCAGTTTTGTTTTTGTCTGTCCTTCAAACTGGGGCTCTGACACCCTAATGCTAAGGATAGCCGTAAGCCCTTCTCGAAAATCCTCGCCTGATAGATTGAGTTTTTCACTCTTTTTAGTTTTAACAAGGTTGTTTCGGGCAGCATAATTGTTCATCGCCCGGGTCAGCGCGGAGCGGAAGCCGGACAGGTGGGTCCCTCCCTCTATCGTATTAATATTATTAACAAATGTTAAAATGTTTTCAGTATAGGTGTTGCCATAACGCAGAGCCATGTCTACTGGAACGCTTCCTCCTTCCTTGTTCACAGTAACCACCTTATCATGAAGGGGGTTGTTGTGTTCGTCCAAAAATTTGACAAAGTCGCTTAATCCGCCCTTGAACTTGAACGACTCCATTTTATCTTCAGCGTTTCGAATGTCTTTTAAAACTATTTCCAATCCCCGGTTCAAATAAGATAGTTCTCTTAATCGGTCTGCTATAATATCATATTCAAAGTGGGTGCTCTTAAAAATCGAGTCATCTGGGAAAAAACATACTTTTGTTCCTGTTTTCTTGGTTTTTCCAATTTCTTTTAATTTGGTCTGGGTTACGCCCGTTTTATAATCTTGTTTATAAATTTTACCTTCTCGTTTGACCTCAACCCACAACCGTTGTGATAACGCATTAACAACCGACACGCCCACACCATGAAGTCCTCCTGAAACCTTATAGGAGTCTTTATCAAATTTTCCTCCTGCGTGGAGCATGGTCATAACTACTTCCACGGCTGGTTTTTTTTCGATTTTATGTAGGCCTACGGGGATTCCCCGGCCATTATCTTCCACGGTTACCGAACCATCATCATTAAACACAACAGTTATTTTAGTACAGTACCCAGCCATGGCTTCATCAATAGAATTATCTACGACCTCGTATACCAAATGATGAAGGCCGCGTTTACCAACGTCTCCAATATACATTGCCGGTCTTTTTCGGACAGCTTTCAGCCCCTCTAAGACCTTTATGCTTTCTGCGCTATATTCTCTGGTTTTTGTTTCTTGGTTCATATAAATCGAATATCCTTCACGACTTTTTGCCCAAGTTTCTTATTAAGTTTTTTAGTGATGGTGGCTTTTTGAAACTGAAGCTCCTGGCGCCAGGCTGGGGTTGTTGTTCTTACCACCAGAACTCCGTGGTCTATTTTTTCTGCTGTGGTGTTCTCTGCCACTCTCTCACCAACAACCTCTTTCCAAACAAATAGGGCGTTTTGTTGCGCCACCCCTTTTTCAAGGCCGGCCTTACGTAATAGCTTTTCTATTGCGCGGCTTATATGCTGCATCCTCTTTCCAGATGATATGT
>DCMX01000148.1:0-1135 GCA_002321855.1 Fidelibacterota bacterium UBA1611
TCGGATCCGAAAACCTTGAAACCCAAATTGAGAAGGAGTTCTGCAATGCCGCTCATACCGATACCACCGATCCCCACGAAGAAAACTTTATTGATTTTTCGAAAGGTCATGCAGCGGCCTCGAAAATATGATCTACAATTTCGCGTGTGGCATTCGGCCGTCCCAATTTTTTTGATGCCTCACTCATTTTTTCTAATTCAGCTTTATCATGGATCAAATTCATGACTGAATGGAAGAAATCTTGTGCATGGAGTGATTTTTCAAACAATATTCGTGAAGCGCCGGCATTTACTAATGCTTGTGCATTTTTTGTCTGATGATCTGCTGCTGCAGAAGGAAATGGGACTAGAATACTGGGTTTTCCGCAAACTGTGACTTCCGCCAATGTTAACGCACCACTTCTGCAAATAATAAGATCCGACATGGCATAAGCATCTGCCATATTATCAATGAAAGGAATAATCCGAATATTTTCTGCTTCGCGATGCTTATATTTTACATATTCCAAGTCACCGGTCTGCCAAAGTATTTGCAACCCTGCACCGGCAATATTGGACACAACCTGATCCATTATTTTATTAAGATATGCTGATCCTTGACTGCCCCCAAAAAGAAAAATAGTTAGATGATCTTTTGCCATTTTAAATTCATTTATTCCATTGTTTTTATCTCCCTCAGCAATCCCTTTCCGTACTGGATTACCAGTAAGAATCGTCTCTTTCTCCAAATGATTGTTGGCTTCGCTGAATGCCACACAAACGGCTTTTGCTTTTTGGGCAAACCAGCGTGTAGTAATTCCAGGGAATGAGTTTTGTTCCTGAAGAACAATGGGTAGATATTTTTCCTTTTTGGATGCCATGTAAAGGGGTAGGGCAGAAGCGTAGCCACCAGTTCCAACCACCACATCCGGCAGAAAATGATTCAAAAGCGATCGCACTTTCAACATGGACCGAATTATTCGTCCTGGCAGTAAAATATTTCGCCCAATACTTTGAAAACTGATTCCGCGCTGAAATCCGCGAATAGGAAGTAATGTATGCCATACATCCTTCACAGGAAATACGCGTGCTTCCAATCCAAAATTGGATCCAACATAATGAACTTTCGCTTTCGGTTCACGGCGATGGATTTCTTC
>DCMX01000148.1:1495-2698 GCA_002321855.1 Fidelibacterota bacterium UBA1611
AAAAGGTGTCCACCGGTGCCGCCACCAGCGATTAGAATTTTACGATTAGCCATAATGTGACGGACTCCACCCACGGGTACTTCCTACGGATCTACGGGCTTGGGATATATTCAGTAAAATGCCAATGAGAGCCATGTTGATCACCATCCCTGAACCACCATAGCTCACCATGGGCATTGGAAGCCCCGTTACGGGGAAAATGCCCGTTACAACGGCTACATTTACAAAAGCATATAAAATCAGATTGAAAGAAATTCCCACAGCGAGAAATACACCGAATGGATCGGTACATTCCTTTGCAACTTTTAATCCGCGAAAAAAGATGAGTAAGAAAAGAGTCAGCACAGGAACTGTGCCTAAAATAAATCCCAATTCTTCACCAATGATTGCAAAAATAAAATCTGTATGGGGTGTGGGTAATAGATGATTCTTCTCAATGCTATTCCCAAGTCCTACACCAAAAATCCCACCATTTCCGAGACTGATTAAAGACTGACTGGCTTGATATCCAACATCGGGATCATCGCCGAGACCAAAAAAAGAAAAAATGCGTTCTCTTCTATATTCTCTGGAAAGGAGAACGGGTATACCGATCAACATGGCACCTGCGCCTGCTAGAGAAAGTTGGGAAATTTGTGCACCTCCAATAAAAAGGATTAATACCCCGATCGTACCTAGCATTAATGCTGTGCTATAATCTGGTTGAATAACGATTAATCCCATAATAATTGCTAAAACACTTAAAGCGGGGAGGAGCCCTATTTGAAAATCTTTGAGTTGATCCCGTTTTTTATCTACATAGTAGGCCATAAATACAATAATAGCCATCCGAGCGACATCTGAAGTCTGAAGAGTAAAAGGACCCAAATAGAGCCAACGTGCAGGTTTATACCAGCCAAACCCTTTCGCAAGGTAAAAAGCCTTTGTGCAGATTAATAAAATGATGGCTCCTATAAGGAAATAGGGAGCGATATCCTTTAAACGACGATAATCCAATGTCAAAAATCCAAACAGAAAAAATATGCCTACCAACATTCGTTTGAGATGTCCCTGCAAAAATAGCATATCGGTCCGACCATTTGAACTTGCAAAAGATTCGTACCAACTTGCGCTGTAAAGCATCACAGTTCCCACGGCAGCAAGAATACCAAGGTAGACCAACAGTTGGCGATCATATCGTTGTATGAGCATATCAATCATGCT
>DCMX01000048.1 GCA_002321855.1 Fidelibacterota bacterium UBA1611
GGTAAAACGACAGGCTGAAGTAGAAATATTTCCAATGGCTTTATCGGAAAATATTGGTGTTATAAGTTATTCACCGCTAGGAGGTGGTCTACTTACAGGTAAATACGGGATTAAAAAACGGCCCAAAGCGGGTCGACTGATCGAAAATAAGATGTATGAAAAACGTTACGGAGATCCAAAGGTTTTTAAAATTGCTGAAAAATTTAGCCATTTGGCTAAGGAACAGGATATATCCCCAATCAGCCTGGCCGTAGCCTGGGTTGCCGGTCATCCAGCTGTTACTGCACCTATAATAGGAGGGCGTAATTCAAAGCAGTTGGAAGAATCACTGAAATCTGTGGATATAAAAATGACAAAAAAACTCAGGAATTATATATCTTCATTATCACCTGAACCTCCGATTGCCACTGATCGTAATGAGGAACAAACCATATATAATTACGGTCAACGATAGATCTGAATTAAACGTTTTTAACCAAATCAATAGAGACTTTATCATAAAGTATATCGCCCAATTTTGAATGAGCAATTAAAACTGGGTGCGCTGTCCGCAAAGTCCGGCACGCGCATATATGGAACTCATGAATTTAATATTGATGGACATGCCACCAAGCTGCCGATCTTTTTGATTAACGGCGCGTATGATGGGCCAGTACTGGCAATCACAGGTGGAATCCATGGTGCAGAATATGCGAGTATCGAAGCTGCGCTGCGCCTCGCTCATTCCCTTGACCCCGCAAAGTTGCATGGGCGAGTGATTGTGCTGCCTATAGTGAGTATGCAAGCCTATAAGTCCCGTTCGATTTATATTGTGCCGATGGATGGTAAGAACTTGAACCGTCAATTCCCAGGAGACGCGGAAGGAACAGCTTCAGAACAATTAGCGTATTGGCTCACGTTCAATGTCTTCAAGCAGGCTGATTATTACGTGGATTTGCATGGTGGTGATTTGAATGAAGCGCTCATTCCGTTCACAGTTTTTCAAAAGGCGGGGGACAAGACGACGAACGCAAGATCATTGGAACTCGCGCGCGCATTTGGCATCAAATATCTGGTTGGAAGCGATATCAAAGGTTCGACCATTTCTGCGGCAGCGGCATTGGGTGTCCCTGGAATTCTGGCCGAATCAGGCGGGCAGGGCATTTGGGAACCGCATCATATTCAGGTACTATCTGATGGTTTGGACCACGTGATGCTTCATCTTGGGATGGTGGATGGTACAACAAACAAACTGAGTGAGACCATCGTGATGAACCAATTTGAATGGATGTGGAGCGAACATGATGGCTGCTATTATCCTGGGGTGCATGTGGGAGATATAGTTACCGCTGGGCAACCTATCGGGCGCGTCGCCGATTTTGAAGGTAAAACTCTGCAAAGCATCAAAGCACCAATCAGCGGTGCGGTGTTATTTGTTGTCACAACATTGGCAATCAATCAAGGGGACCCGCTGTTGGCAGTCGGATCATAACCCACATATTATTTTGAATATTTTTTATTTAATTCTGAAAGATTTTTTATTAGTCAGAAATAACAGGCGTACAACCCATTAGCAATGTTTTTTGTTTATAAGATGATGGGTAGATTTAGTCAATGAAAAAAGTTCTATTTATAATTTATTTATTACTTATTGGAGTAACCTCAATGTATACACAAATAAATGACCGTCACCCCCACGAATACCAGGCCCTTGTTGATCTATTTAGGGACTGGCGGGAATTTGAAGAACCACCTACGCTGAATGGTGCCCCAGATTACACAGCCAATCGTTTTGATAGTGATCAGCAAAACTTCAATGTACTTATAGATCGGTTGAACCGGATAAAAATTGATGATTGGCCCGTTCCCTATCAGGTTGATTGGCATATTGTCCGGGCCGAAATAAATGGTTATGATTTTAACTATCGGATACTGCAGCCCTGGGTCCGGGATCCGGCCTATTACCAGACCGTCTGGGAGTATAAAAGCGATGTACCAGCCCACGAAGGACCAACCAACCACGCCACATTAGAACTCTGGACATACCAGTTTCCTCTTAGCAGTAATGAGGAAATGCGTTTAACCAGCGATCTTAATGTTATTCCCCCATTGCTGATTCAGGCCCGGAAAAATCTCACTGGTAATGCTCGAGAACTTTGGATAGCCGGTATTGAAAATATTCGGAAACAAAGGCTTAGCTTAGATAAAATTGGCAGAATGATCCAAGATTCTAAAACACAACCTGTTGTTGGTACCGCATTAGAAAATGCGCAAAAGGCCACAGAAGATTTTATCACCTGGCTGAAGAAGCAAGCGCCAAACAAGACCGGACCTTCTGGAATTGGAAAGGATAATTACACTTGGTACCAACAGAACGTTCATTTAGTCCCTCTGACTTGGGAAGAAGAAGTTCAACTATTGCAGCGGGAACTGGATAGAGCCTGGACATCCTTGAAACTGGAGGAACAACGTAACAAGAGTTTAGCACCCATGGTCGCAGCCAATACTCCGAAAGAATTTGCCCAACTTACCGAGCGGGGAGTTCAGCGCTTCATGAGGTTTTTAAGAGAAAAAGAAATCATGCACATCAAGGCGAATATGGAGCCAGCACTGCGGGAACACATGGGGGAATTTGTACCTGAAGACCAGCGAAATTTTTTTGAAATTGGCATGCATTATGATCCAGTGCCGCTTTATTCTCATTTTTATCACTGGTTTGATTTGGCTCAGATGCGGGATGAGCCACATGAAAGTCCTATTCGCCGTGGACCGCTGCTTTATAATATTTTTGATAACAAGAACGAAGGAATTGCAACTGGAGTGGAAGAAATGTTCATGCATGCAGGGCTGTACGAGGACAGCCCCCGCTCTAGGGAAATAGTATGGATTTTGCTTGCTCAGCGCGCTGCCCGTGGCCTAGGATCTTTGTACGCTCATGCTAATGAGATGACCATGGAAGATGCAGGAAAGGTACATGTGAAATGGACACCCCGCGGGTGGATGAAACGGGAGCCCCATTTGCTAAAGTTTGAACAACACCTTTATCTTCGTCAACCTGGCTATGGCACCTGCTATATAACTGGGAAATATTTGATAGAACAGCTAGTTACTGAATATGCCGAACAATTAGAAGAAGAAGATAAACCTTTTTCGATGAAAGACTTTTTCCAGGCCTTTAATGATGCCGGAAATATCCCCGTAAAACTGGTGCGATGGCAAATGACCGGCAATAAGCCTGAATAAAATCCAAAAATCCCAATTGTATTGATCATGAATCCAAAAATCCTATTTATTTTAACTTTTTGTCTATTTGGAACAACCTATAGTGTCCAACAAGGTGACAGAATTACGGTTGAATGGGTCTACTCTGATGAAGCAAGGGGGATCGCTGCGGTCCATCGATATCACTGGTTGGATAATAACACAGCAATTCTATTTGATGTTCGCCAGCCA
>DCMX01000107.1 GCA_002321855.1 Fidelibacterota bacterium UBA1611
ATGAACCTTACTTCAAATGAGATCACCGAGATCCGATATCCCGTGGATGTTGATGCAAGTTTAGTGGATGCTGCAACATCTACCACCTTTGATTCCAGGGAAGAACGCACCATGACAGCTACCCAGCCAAAGGATAACATGATCCTCGGTGTGAACTGGACTGGTCTGATGGGCATGCCGATCGGATTAAAGTTCAATTACCATCGTTTTGGTGAATACCATAGCCGTTATTCCACAGGTGAAGCTGATAAATTCAGTGGGGTCACCTATGAAGAATATGGTGATGGTTGGGCCCAGGTCTTTGGTGTGGAGAACATAATGGACATTGCATTAAACTGGGATGTTGGCGCAATGAACATTACTATGGGTATCAATAATCTAACCGATGAGATGCCTGATAAGATCTCCATGAAGAGTAGAGGAAACGATGGTGCTTTCGTTTACCCGAATTTCTCACCCATCGGTATGGCTGGTCGGCACCTTTACTTGAGAACAACCTTTAACTTTTAAGTGATCAGAACTATCTAACTTGGAAAAGGCGGTGGAAACACCGCCTTTTCTTTTTTCTGGTAATGCTATCTCCATAAATTAACTGGGACCCGTCTTTATAAAATGAAGCTTAAAGAACATTTTTCTAATATAAAACCTTCTGCCACCCTTGCCATGAATCAAACGGTTCTCAGAATGTGGTCAAAGGGGAAAAATGTTTTTCATCTCGGGTTTGGGGAATCACGGTTTCCTGTCCATCCTGACCTGGTTCATGAATTGACCGTCCATGCTACAAAGCAGAGCTATCTTTCATCATTGGGTATTAATGAGCTGCGTGAGAAGATCTCTGTATTCTTTCAAGAGAACTATGGTTTCAACGTAGTAGATCCTGATAGTATCATAATTGGAATAGGCAGCAAATCCCTTTTGCACACCATACTATCTATTCTTGATGGGCCGGTCTTATTGTCTGTCCCAAGCTGGGTATCCTATTCATCCATAGCCAAATTGACAGATCATCCGGTCTACAGATTTTATTTGGATGATAAAAGATCCTACGAAGTGGATCTGGACTCATTATTCGATCGCGCTGATCAGGCCCAGAATGATACTGGCAAACCCCCGATCCTGATACTTAACTCGCCTAATAACCCAACAGGCAGGATGCTATCCAAGAACGAGATCAAAGAAATTGCCAATGGTGCACGAAAAAGGAACATGGTGGTCCTAAGTGATGAGATTTATGGATTAATAACCCATGGAGATAATTCTCATGATTCTATTCGAACATTATATCCGGAAGGCACTATTGTTTTTAATGGGATCAGTAAGCATCTATCATTAGGTGGTTGGCGGTTTGGATTTTCTCTGGTCCCAGATAATGCTGGCCAAGATCTTGTCAATGCCTGTGACACGGTCATCAGTAATATATGGTCCTGCGTTCCAGCCCCTATCCAACACACGGTAATGAGAGCCTTTCAACCGGACAATGAATTAACCAATTACATTAACACGTGTACAAGCATACATGATATTCGAACACGCTATTTATATGATCATCTTACTGACCTCAATATTTCCTGTCCTGAGCCCCAGGGTGCTTTCTATCTGTATCCAAACCTGGGTGATAAGAAACAGATCTTAGGCAAAATTAATATCACAACCGATATAGAACTTGCTGAATTCCTTTTGGAAAAATATGAACTTGCCACTTTACCCGGAGAAGCTTTTGGTGACAACGCTGAAAACCTGAGCTTACGTCTTGCCACTTCCTACCTCGATATGGAAGATGATACTAAGGCTGAAGCGATACTGAGAGCATACCAGAAAGATCCGATAGCAGTTAATTTTATTCGAAAACATCATCCTAGAACTCAAGAAGCTGCCAACCGGTTCGGTCATTTCATGAATGATATAGTATCAGGCTAATAATGCGTGACGTCGTTATTATTGATGCAATACGTAGTCCCATTGGAAAATTCGGAGGTGCTCTATCTACTGTTCGTCCAGATGATCTGCTTGCAGATGTATTGAAAGGGTTGATGAAAAGGACCGGAATCGATCCTGACCAGGTGGAAGATGTGGTCGTGGGTTGCGGGAATCAAGCTGGAGAGGATAATCGCAACATTGCCCGGATGGCCGTATTACTGGCTGACCTTCCCAAGGAAATTGGAGGGGTCACAGTAAATCGGAATTGTGCTTCAGGACTTGATGCAGTTAATCAAGCAGCAAAAAGCATTATCGCGGAAGAGGGTGACATATATATTGCAGGCGGCGTAGAAAGCATGAGCCGGGCACCCTATTCAATTCCAAAGGCAGCACAACAATCTTCCATGGGACACAGAACGATCTTTGATACCACTGTAGGCTGGCGATATCCCAATCCAAGGATGGATGAACGATATCCCATTATCAGTTTAGGTGAAACGGCTGAGAACATAGCAAAAGAACTTGGGATCGGTCGTAAGGAACAAGATTCGTTTGCTCTGGAAAGCCAGCGCCGGGCCATTGATGCGATCAATAATCAGAGATTCAAGGATGAGATACAACCCATTTCTGTAAAACAACGTAAAGGACCCTCTATTATGGTCGATACCGATGAGTATCCTCGTTATAAGATCGAGAATGGTCAATACAAAATAGATACTGATATGGATCAATTAAGTAAACTGAGACCCGCTTTCCGAAAGAATGGTACTGTCACAGCAGGAAATTCCAGTGGAATCAACGATGGCGCTGCAGCGTTACTCTTGATGAGCGCGAAAAAAGCAGCAGAGATAGGATCAAGACCTCTTGCACGATGGGTAGGCTCAGCTGTTGCTGGTGTCGATCCCGGGTTCATGGGCTATGGTCCTGTACCTGCCACGGGAAAATTACTAAAACGTTTGGGCCTATCTGTCCCAGATATCGGACTGGTTGAAATAAACGAAGCCTTTGCCGCACAGACCATAGGTGTCATGCAAAAAATGAAACTTGACCATACCATTACGAACGTAAATGGTGGTGCCATTGCACTGGGCCATCCTCTGGGCTGTTCAGGAGCCAGGATCATCACTACACTGCTTCATGAAATGAAACGTCGTAAAAAGGATCGAGATCTACCATTTTATGGTTTAGCATCTCTTTGCGTAGGTGTCGGCCAGGGAGTCTCAACTATCGTTGAGCTTATCCATGAATAATATACAACGGCCCCTGGATGGTATAAGGGTTATTGCTCTGGAACAGTACATGAGTGGTCCTTATTGTTCCATGCTTCTGGCCGATGCTGGAGCGGAGGTGATCAAGATCGAGCGTCCCGGTTCAGGAGATCCTCGAAGATCGATCCCGCCTTTTGCTCAAAAGGGAGATATAAAGAAGGCTGGCGGTTTTATGGCCTACAACCGTAACAAGAAAAGTCTCTCTCTTAATATAAGGTCGAATAGCGGACAAAAGATATTCTTGGACCTGGTAAAAATAGCTGATGTGGTCGTAGAGAATCTACGTCCTGGGAGTGTGAATAAATTAGGTCTGGGTTATGATACCCTAAAAGAGATCAACCCAAAACTGATCTATGCGGCAATATCAGGGTTTGGAAGACTTGAGGGGTATGAAGGACCGGATTCTCAACGTCCAGCCTTTGATATAGTAGCAGAAGCTATGAGTGGTATCATGCACTTGGTGGGTTTTGAAGATAAGCCGCCAAGCTGGACAATTTATGGGATGGCTGATATTTACAGCGGAATGTGTACAGCTTATGGTATAATGCAAGCACTATTTATGCGAGAGAGAACCGGAAAAGGTCAATTTGTAGATAGTGCTATGCTGGACAATATGCTCTCACTTAATGAAAGAATGGTAATGTTATATTCGATCACAGGTCAGGTACCCAAACGGGGACAGTTGAATCACCTTTTCCCCAGAGGAGCGTTCAAGTGTAAAGATGGGTACTTGGCGCTAAATATCCCTGACGATATCATGTGGGAAAGACTATGCAAAGTCATCGATCAGCAGGAATTGATAGATGACGAGCGAAGTAAAACTGGCACAGCGCGCGCAGCACATTCAATTGAACTTGCTCCTATCATTGAAAACTGGCTTAAGAATAAAACACGCTCAGAAGCGGAATCTCTTTTGAATGAGAATGGTGTACCGGTCGGCCCGATACTAACAGCTAAAGAAGTGTTCGCATCTGAACAAGTAAAGGCAAGAAAAGGATTGATAGAGATAAAAGATCCTGATGTAGGGTCCTACCGATTTGCTCGCACACCGGTTCATCTTTCTTCTGCACCAGAGATACCAACAGAGCCAGCTCCTGATCTTGGGGAGCATACGAATGAAATACTGTCTTCATTGCTAAATTACTCTAAGGCAAAAATAAAGGACCTTCAAAAACATGAGATCATTTAAATATATATTTGTTATCATACATATTTTTACTCTTCTACCAAATTTACATGCTGGAACACCAGACCCGGTTTTCGCCGAAAATGGAATGGTGGTGTCCACCAGCCGTCAAGCTTCCGAGGCTGGTGTAGAGATCCTTAAAAAGGGCGGTAATGCTGTGGATGCAGCCGTGGCTGTAGGTTTTGCATTAGCGGTCACATCATCATCCAACGGAAACATTGGTGGGGGCGGTTTCATGATAGGAGTTTCAGATAAGGGTGAAAGATTCACATTGGATCATAGAGAAAAGGCCCCCGACGCGGCACACAGGGACATGTTTCTCGATGATAAGGGAAATGTGGTTCCAAATATGTCGCTTTATACCCGAGCTGGTAGTGGGGTACCCGGGACTGTGAGCGGACTGCTCAAAGCATGGGCAGATCATGGATCAGGGAATATCACCAGATATCAGGTTCTTGCACCAGCCATTCGCCTGGCTGGTAAAGGATTCATTCTATCCTACTACGAAGCGGAACGCTTCAATAATAATAGGGAATTATTCCAGAGCAATGATGCCGCTGCCAAAATATTTATCCGAAAAGATGGACGGCCATGGAAAAAGGGTGACAGATTTGTTCAAAATGATCTTGCAAAAACCCTGAAGCGAATTGCAAAATTTGGCCAAGAAGGGTTCTACAATGGCCCAGTGGCTGATATGATAATAGAAGAAATGAAACGTGGAAATGGACTGATAACCCATGAAGATCTAAAAAATTATAATTCTGTATATCGTGAGCCGGTCAGAGGAACGTTTCATAATATAGAAATATTGTCAATGGGTCCACCGAGCTCGGGGGGACTTCTATTAATACAAATGCTGAACATGCTGGAAAATTTTCGTTTGGATACAATGGGGTGGAACTCTGCTGATTATATTCATTTGCTTACAGAGATCGAGCGCCGTGCATATGCCGATCGGGCTGAACATCTGGGAGATGAAGACTTTTGGGATGTACCCGCAGAAATGTTAGTATCTAAGAATTATGCAAAGGCACGCATAAGTGATATCTCCATGAACAAGGCTACACCAAGCAAAGATGTGTTTTCTGGCCCTCTGGCAGGATACGAAAGTCCCGAGACCACACACTATTCAGTCGTAGACAAAAATGGTTACGCTGTTGCCGTGACCACAACCATAAATCTTGGCTATGGTGGAGGTCATCTGGTGGCAGGAGCTGGTTTTTTCCTGAATAACGAAATGGATGATTTTTCTATCAAGCCTGGTTTCCCAAACGCGTACGGTCTGGTAGGGAACGAAGCAAATGCCATACGTGGAGCTAAACGTCCACTAAGTTCAATGAGTCCCACTATTCTGCTTTTTGATGATGAACCCTTAATGACAATTGGAACCCCAGGCGGATCGACCATCATCACTACGGTCTTACAATGCATTATAAATGTCGTCCTACATAGAATGGATATCAAAGAAGCGGTCTGTTCACCACGTGTTCACCATCAGTGGCTTCCACCAGATACCATCCACATAGAACCCAGATCAATTCCAAAGGATGTGATCAATATCCTTGAATCCCGTGGACACATTATAACACCATACGGGGGTGGAAGTGGCAAGCAGGGTTATATCGGTGAAGCAAATGGAATTCTGATCACAGGAGATGGTCTGTACGGGGCCGGGGACTGTCGAGGAGAAACGTCTGCTGTAGGCTACTGAGAAACATTAAGCCACTCCCGGATACGATTCTGGACCCAGCTAAGTTCTGGATCCTCTTTCATAAGCAGATCCTGCCTTTCTAACATCACCCAGATCCAGGTACCTGTTGGTACACCCTTTGTATAGCTACCAGATAAGGCATTTTCACCATCTGAATACCACCAGGTCCATTCTCCTTCCTGCATACCTGACCTGAATATTCCACTAAGACGTTTTTGACCGCTATGAAAATATTCAGTGAATTTCCCATGGGCAACTCCATTCACAAAATTATGCTCGTAAAGTTTCAAACCTTTATCACTCCACTCGATCTGCGGACCATGTTCCCTTCCTCTTTTCCAACGGAATGCCCATTTAGGTTCTCCAGTATCATACCACCCTCGGTCTAAACCATTCTTGATCTCATTTCTATAGAGAGCTTCACCCTCCATTTTCCCATTGTCAAACCATAAGAGTAATTTCCCGTCAAGAAGACCATTCTCATAAGGTTCTACAGATGAGATGACACCATTTTCATGCCAAAGCTTCCAGGAACCATCTTTCCTCCCATCTACAAAATAACCTTTCTGTTTCAATTGTCCGTTTGGATACCACCACTGCCATAAACTATCCTGAAAAGTATGTTTGAAATAACCTTTCTTTTGTTTCTGTCCATTGGGATGCCACCAGATCCATTGACCATCCTGCAGACCTTCATATAAAGAACCATCAAACTCCTTTACGCCATTTCCATAAAAGAAATGGGTTTCCCCAGTATAGGGGTCCATTTCATCCACCATATATTTTCTTAGGGTTCCATCCAGGTCCGCACGATCCACCAGATCAGTGATCAAGACCTGACCTATCATCAACATTGGAAAGGTCCCAATGATAAATCGTGTCATTTTTTAGCCTAAAAGATCTTCAACCAAGTTGACGAATATCGAAGACCCAACTAATAATGCATTTTCATCAATATCAAAATGGGAACAGTGGTGAGGAGTATTAAATACATCACGATCGTCCGGAGATGAACCAACAAAGAAAAAACAGCCTGGGGTCTCCTGTAGATAATAAGCAAAATCTTCACCACCCATTGAAAGGTAAGGAACACCTGCACCTGCACCTACGACCTGTGATGCTGCTTTCATAACATTCTGGGTGGGGATATCATGATTGACAGTTGGCGGATAGCCGTCCTCATAGTCCAAAGTGATCTTTGCACCAAAAGATGTTGAAATACCATCAATTATCTCAGA
>DCMX01000266.1 GCA_002321855.1 Fidelibacterota bacterium UBA1611
ACACCTGTTGTGGAAAGGAATCCAAAACAGCAGTCAAGGACAAAATCTTAACTCCTTTACCGCGATAAGGATAGGTCAAACCATCAGGTGACCAGTTATAGGCACCATCCACCTGCCGCAAATCTGACCAGGACATTTCCCGAATCAAGCCGCTACTATCTGTAAGACGGTCTATAGTTTGATCATGGTTAATAACAATAACTCCATCTCTGGTACGATGAATATCTACTTCCAGTACCTGGATACCCATATCTACAGCATTATTAAAAGCCAGCAATGATTCATCGGGGTATATCTTATTGCCACCCTGATGTGCAATGGTGACCGGTTTAGATAAACGTTGTAAGACGGGATGGGTTGTTTTCTGGGGTATTATGAATCCTAGTGCGTAAAGAAACAAATACATACCGCAAATGATCATTAATAACTGTTTCATTGTTGAAAGATGTTTGGATCGGTTAGCATTTGATTATGTTTGCTGAAGTCTGTACCGCTATAGTTATTTCAGCAAGATAATTTTTCTAGTTGCGGTGAAATCAGCAGAAGATAATTGATAAAAATAAACACCGGAAGGTAAGGATATTCCAGTATCATTTCGACCATTCCACTGGACAATGCCCTGCCCTGCTGACTGTTTATTAGTAGTAAGTGTTTTGATCAATTTTCCTGTCATATCAAATATCGCTATGGTGAACTGTCCTCCAATAGGTATCTTGTAACTGATAGCGGTCACAGGATTGGGATAAGCAGCGTGCAGTTGGAATCAATGGGAATTTATTTCATTGGTAATATTTACACTAGCAGGACAATAATTCCCATCTGGAGCTAATTGAGGTAGTTGATATGTATTATTCGTGATTAATGCATACATAAGGGTATCTGTTTCTTCTAAGAGCAACGGCGTGCAGGGTTCCCATTCATTGGCAATATCAGCACAGGTAGCCGCATCAGCAAGAATACCCATGTTGGTTACGATACACCAGTAAAGATACTCAATGGCCATACATTCATAATCACAAGTATAATCATCATAATGATACCATGCTTCCTGGGAATAATTGTTCGGGTGCTGTATGAACTGTCCGCCCCGCGCTATATCCATGGCGGAAGTGAGCAGGGATGAATTGGGTTCCACTGCAAAGGCATTTGGGTAGATATTAGTGTGACCGATGGCATTGATAACGTGGACCACTTCTTCCACAGTGGCATCGACCCCCCAATAGCCAGGGTTATCCGGATCTATCTCATTCCGCCATAATACAGCCGCGGCACCATCACCATTGTAGTGGTCAAAAAATTTATCCATGGCTGGAGAACCGTCGTGGGAAAAGATCGGTATAAGTGCGCCATTGGCAGCCAATTCTGCTTTCAATACGGGATCATCCACATCCCCATCTTCGTCGTTATCCAGCAGTTCTGCTGCCACAGCGGCGGCGTGTAAGACCTTTGCATCCGAAATAGAGGTTTCAGCATATACGCTGAAACAATCCAACACGCGAACGTATTTAGTGAAGTCGCTGAAAGCGGTCGAATCAGAATTTGGGTTTACCTCAATGTCGAAACAGACAGTGTTCTGCGCATCAGATACCCCTACTGGCTCTGTGGCACTATCCTGACAACCCGCCATCATAATTAGAAAAGCAGTGAGTAATATTTGAAAAGTATATCGCATTTTACCCCCATGTTTTTTGATGATAAATTCCTAAACTGAACCAGCAAAAGGTAGTGACGAAAAACAAAATATTATTTAAAAAACTTGATTTATATATTGTATGCAATTAACGACCAGTGTGAGATGAGAACAGAATGAGATAGCATCAAAATCTGGGACTCTCACATCCTGACAAGACCGAAACAAAAGTAGAGGTAAGCTTGAAGATCGAAAGAGCTGAGAGAAGTCAGGAAAAAGGGCAGGTTACTGGATCTGTCAAATGAAAAGGTGACTTGGCTTTTGACCTATAGGAACAAAAGTTTCCATAGAATACGGAATTTTATTATAATTGTATTTTTTTCTAGTTCGAAACGTGCCTAGAAAGATTATGACTTAATAATAATATCGTCCGAACGGTAATTTTCTACCGATGTCTTCGGTATTAAGGCCTAATAGTGGTAGAAATTTCTTTAACAACCATTGTTAGACCTCTGTCAGTCCAATGTATATAAAAAAACCACGACTATCTACGCTGCTATACGTAAGAAACACGCAGAGGTTCTGCGAAAATTAACTTACCTGGAAAGGCATTATAATTGCAACAATAGATAGCCCTATAGTTGAATATTATTTTCTGAGGGGCGTGGACATATTCGGCATGTATGCCATAATCTCGGTTTCCGATCAGCGTAGGCTATTAGTCCAGGTTTAAAATTCAGTTATATACCTACATAATGTTACCCACAAAATTGTGCCTTCTAGATGTCATTTTTGCAGCGGAATTCCTGCGGAAAATTCGCCGTTATGATCCGGAATATACCAGACATCTTTATCCAGATCCACTCCGCCTCCCAGTTCTTCG
>DCMX01000156.1 GCA_002321855.1 Fidelibacterota bacterium UBA1611
GACCTGTTTTTGGGCTTCCGGAACAGCCATGATGGTTCGAAAAGATAGTTTCAAAATGGCAGATGGATTTGATGAGATATTTTTTGCTCATATGGAAGAGATAGATCTTTGTTGGCGTTTCCATGCTATGGGGCTTGATATTTGGTCTGAGCCGGAGTCCATAGTTTTCCATAAGAATGCTGTATCAATGCCAATGTATTCTCACCAGAAATATTATTTGAACCACCGCAATGCTCAACTAATGCTCTTAGGAAATTATTCGCTCCTGCTGGCCCTTTACTTAGGTTTCATCCGTTTTATCTTGGAATTGATCGCTTGTGTCTATGCTATGGTCAAATTGGACTGGAACCACGTAACAGGCATAATAAGGGCTTTCTGGTGGTTGATATTTCATCCTCACCGGATATGGCAAAAACGAAAACGTTTTAAAAAACTACGTGAAGTGAAAGACAATGATATTATGAAAAAAATGTTAAAAAAATCGATTGTTATGGAACATTTTATAAAAAGGATAAAGGTTTATTCAGACATTGAATCAAGGGCTGTTTGATAAAGCTCCCAACGATCTGGGTCCAATTCTTTTATATCTTGAAGTAATTTCCTTTGGCCTATTGAGCTGAATATCTGTACCAGATTTTCCGATTGAACCTTCATGAAATATTGTGCTTGTTGCTCCCGCCCGAAATCAAGATAAGTTTGTTCCAGACCGTCCAGCATATTCTCAAATTCTTTAATAGCCCCTTCCACGTCTCCTTCCTTCATCAGGTCATTAGCAACATAATATGCCAAACGCGCCTTTCTTAAACCAGAATTTCCGCTTAGGTCATCTACAAGTGCCGTCCGTGAGGCCCAACCCTTCTTGTACTCAGATCCAGAACCACGCAAAGCAATTTCACGAGCGAACTCAAATGCTGTATTACCGCCCCGGAATTCATAGGTATCAATTTCTCCGGCAAGGATCAACTGCGCGTAAAATGCTAGGAAACCAGAAAGCGGCTCGAATAAAACCAGATCGAAATAGAGATTAGTGCCAGCACTATAATAGAATTGTACTCCCTTATCAAAATAACGTAGGTCTGAACCATTAGTAAAAAGTGCCTGGCAGAGAAACGTTTTTACGTTCCCTTTTGAAGATGATCCTTGAAAAATTAGCTGAATATATAGAGGAATATCCAGATCAATGTATTCTTCATCCCATGATGTGGCCAGGAAAAACCGTTTTATATCTTCTTTTAGAGGTAGGAGAACCTGTTTCTCATCATTCCTTAGGAGACGATCATCGAAGCTTATCTCAACTGATCCAAACTGTGAAAAAAGATGGGAAGAAATAATAATAAATGTAAAAAGATTAGACCATAGGTTTCCCATAGGGCTAAAATAGAGTTAAGGGATTTCCCAGTACAAGGTCTTTGTCTAACCCATTTTCACCAATCTGGTTTCTCGGTAATTTTGTTATATGGCTAATATAAAAGAAATACTAAGTAATACCAATTATCACCATGTCAGGGAATTATTGACCATTGCAGGAAAATTAAGCCAGAGTACTGGTGAAACAGCCTATGCTGTTGGGGGATGTGTACGAGATCTATTATTGGGTAAGAGCCTGAGTGACCTGGATCTTATGGTTGAAGGGGAAGGGATTCAATTTGCCCAAAATCTGGCTACAGAACTGGGTATAAAAAAAATTGTACCATTCGAAAAATTCGGTACAGCTTTTATTCCAAGTAAACCGATTCAGATCGAAGTAGCTACTTCACGGATGGAAGTATATGATCCTGATTCTAGAAAACCATCGAAGATCAACTATACTGATCTACACGGAGATCTAAAAAGGAGGGATTTTTCAATTAATGCTATGGCTATGGCTATTCATCCTGACAATTTTGGTGAGTTAACAGACCCATTTGGAGGGATCAATGATCTGAATTTAGGTATCTTAAGGACTCCTATGGATCCAGATGAAACTTTTTCGGATGACCCATTGCGAATGATGCGAGCAGCATATTTTGCATCTAAACTAGATTTTAAGATAGAACCCAAATGCATTAGATCTATGAAAAAACAGGCCGTTCGAATAGATATAGTTTCATGGGAAAGGATTCGAGATGAATTCATCAAGATCTTAAGCACGAACAAACCATCTTTGGGTCTAATGATCCTGCAGAGAACGGGATTAATGGAATTTATTTTTCCAGAGATACATGCCATGTATGGTTTAGACCAGACTTCCGAGTGGCATCATAAAGATATCTTTGCTCACACCCTTCAGGTTGTAGATAATGCGGCAAAGCTGTCTAATAAAATGGAGTTGCGGTTTGCTGCATTAGTTCATGATATTGCTAAGCCGAACACTAGACGTATTGATCAAAAAAAGGGATATACTTTTCACGGTCATGACGCAATAGGGGAACAAATGCTGAATGATGTTGCTAAGAGAATGAAACTGCCAAATAAACTATCAAAATACCTTAAGAAATTGACGCTTCTGCATTTACGTCCTATTGCTCTTGTAAAAAAAGAAGTAACAGACTCGGCAGTGCGCCGATTGATAGTAGCTTCCGGAAAAGTCCTTGATGATCTTATGATCCTTTGCAGAGCTGATATAACCACGAAGAATCCTAAAAGGGTTAGTCGATACATTAAGAATTTTGACATAGTACAACAGAAAATGAATGATTTGGTAGAGAAAGATGCTATGACAGCGTTCCAATCACCAGTCCGCGGGCATGAGATAATGGATATATGCGGAATTTCCGAAGGCAAAAAAGTTGGTGAGATTAAGGAAGCAATAGAAGAAGCCATCTTAGATG
>DCMX01000019.1 GCA_002321855.1 Fidelibacterota bacterium UBA1611
AAGCAATTCATATGCATAATGATGTTCCCCAGGGGCTTTCATCAGCCATGTTTACACTGAACGTAAGACATGCGGAACACTTTTTATCATCTATTGGATCTGACTGTGGTATCGCCAATATTAATATTGGCACATCGGGCGCAGAAATAGGAGGCGCATTTGGCGGTGAAAAAGAAACGGGAGGAGGCCGAGAATCCGGCTCTGACAGCTGGAAGCAATATATGCGACGCCAAACCAATACAATTAACTGGGGAACCGACCTGCCCTTGGCTCAGGGGATAGAATTTGACATTGATGGGTAATTAGAACTCGAATGGCAATCAGTTTTAAAGATACGAGGCGTACCATTGGTCAGCACATGCTGGCCGACGGTATGTCACCTGTTATAGATCTTGAAAAGAGTCATGGATCATGGCTCGTCGATGGGAAAACGGGGAAGGAATATTTGGATCTTTTTTCCATGTTTGCTTCTATGTCCATCGGTTATAACCATCCATACATCCTTGAGCATAAAGATCGATTAACCAGAGCAGCTGTAAATAAACCAACGAATTCAGATATCTATTCTCCCGAGATGGCGGAATTTGTAGATACTGTTGGCAGGGTAGCCCAGCCGGATTATCTGCCCTACTCATTTTTTATTGAAGGCGGAGCGCTTGCTGTAGAAAACACCCTTAAGACTGCATTTGACTGGAAAGTACGGAAAAATCTTCAGCAGGGAAAACCAGAAGGTGGCGGCCAGGTCATTCATTTAAAAGACTGTTTTCATGGGCGGTCGGGTTACACCATGTCACTAACTGATTCTCCAGACCCCAGAAAAGTACAGTATTTCCCGAAATTTGATTGGCCCCGTGTTACAAACCCGCCTATGGTCTTTCCCATGGATGAAGAGAATATGGCAGCCGTTCAGGCTTTAGAAGAACGATCAATCCGGGAAATAAAGGATATACTAAGTGAGCAGTCTGATGATATAGCCTGTATGATCTTAGAGCCTATCCAGGGGGAAGGCGGCGACAATCATTTCAGGCCTGAATATCTGAGAGCTTTAAGAGAATTATCCTTGGAGAATGACTTTCTATTAATCTTTGATGAAATACAAACCGGGGTTGGAATTACAGGAAAAATGTGGGCCCACCAGCATTTTTGTGAACCAGAGTGTGCTAATGAATGTACAGTTCATTGCAAACTAATTGAGCCGGATCTTATGAGCTTTGGGAAAAAAACCCAGTGCTGCGGTATGTTTGCCGGCAAACGTCTGGATGAAGTTGAAGGACATGTTTTTAAAGAATCCAGCAGGATAAATTCAACCTTTGGCGGTAATCTTGTAGATATGGTGCGTTTTACTCTTTATTTGGAAGTCATTGAGCAGGAAGATCTTGTACAAAAGGCTGCTGAGAATGGTGAATATTTATTAACATCCTTACTGAAACTGCAGGATGACCACGATGGCCTGGTTTCCAATGCCAGGGGCAAAGGATTATTTTGTGCGTATGATCTCCCCACAGGAGAACAACGGGACACATTAACGAATCTTTTAGAAGAAGAAGGGGCGCTTGTTCTTGGCTCTGGGCACAGATCCATTCGGTTCAGGCCTAACCTGAATATCAACAGAAAAGAGATTGATACTGGCATTTCCATGATGAGAAGTGCACTTTCCAGACTGTAATTATGCCAGAACCTGCCGGTAAACTATTTTTAGTTTCCACACCCATTGGTAATCTCAGTGATATTACTTATAGGGCGGTTGAAGTACTGAAACATGTTCCTTTGGTCGCAGCCGAAGATACACGCCATTCAAAAAAACTCTTTGCCCATTACAGTATCAAAACACCCATGGTCAGTTATTTCGAGCATAATCGTTTTTCGCGAATACCAAAAATTGTGGACCATTTAAACAGTGGGAAGGATTGTGCTGTTATCACCGATGCGGGTACGCCAGGCATATCCGACCCTGCTTATCGTCTTGTTCGGGAAGTTTTAAATCATTCCATTATCGTTGAAGCTGTCCCGGGAGCTAGTGCCCTTCTGGCGGCCCTCGTTGCCTCCGGTTTGCCCACAGATCGGTTTATATTTGAGGGGTTTCTGCCGCCAAAAAAGGGGCGCCAGAAACGCATATCACGAGTCGCCGGTGAAGAGGCCACTTTGATCTATTATGAATCTCCTAAACGGCTCTTAAGAACATTGAAACAATTATATGGCATTTGTGGAGATCGCCCCGCTGTAGTAGCCCGTGAACTCACGAAACTCCATGAAGAAATAAAACGGGGAACTCTTTCAGAATTATGCACGTATTTTTCAACAAACACTCCAAGAGGAGAATGCGTTATTCTTGTAGGAAAAAATGACCGAAATGTCTACTTCAAATAAAGGCCTGTTTATTTCGTTTGAGGGTATTGACGGGTGTGGAAAATCCACCCAGGTTCAACTGCTTATGGATAAACTCGAAAAAGAGGGTGTTGATTCTATGCTGGTCAGGGAACCGGGCGGATCCACAATCTCCGAAGAAATTAGAAATATTTTGTTAAAAACTCGTTCTGAAACCATGTCGGCGCGGGCAGAAGCCCTGCTCATGACAGCCAGCCGTGCGCAATTAACGAAAGATACGATTCTGCCTGCACTGGAAAGAGGCACCTGTGTGATTGCTGATCGATACCAGGATTCCACCCTGGCCTACCAGGGTGGTGGGAGAGGTTTGGATGTTGATTATTTGATCCAGCTTAATACTTTTGCCACCTATGCATTAGACCCGGATCTTACATTTTATATTGATATAAGTTCAGAAGAAGGGTTAAAAAGATCCGGTACTTTGAATCCGGACAGAATTGAAAGCGCTGGTTTAAAATTTCAGGAAAAAGTACGGGAACAATACCTTAAATTGGCACATAGGTACCCCAATCGTTTCATCATAATTGACGGAACCGGTACCATTGAAGGAATTCATGGTACGATATGGGAAAAAACAATAAATTGCTTAAATGATACACCCTAGAAAAAAGAGTATCTGTATGGGAATATACTTGATCCTATCCACAGTATTTGCGGGTACGGGTAACAAGGATATTTACAAGCAGGTCCGGAAGAACCAATCCCTGATGAATGATGTATACCGTCATTTGATCACCAATTATGTGGATGATATTGATCTGGATACGTTTACCAAAATGAGCATTAATAATATGCTGCTTGAGCTTGATCCTTACACTGTATATCTTGAAAATGAAGAAAAAAGCGGTATTGAAATGTTAACCAAAGGCAAATATGGTGGGGTCGGCATTCAAATTGGAAAAAGAGAGAAGCAACTTACTGTAATAGCTCCCATGGAAAATTCACCTGCGAAACGAGCCGGCATTATGAGTGGTGATAAAATT
>DCMX01000194.1:0-705 GCA_002321855.1 Fidelibacterota bacterium UBA1611
GGCAGGAAGATCGGTTAAGAATGATTTGGAACGAGTCCAACAGGATCTTTTTGATCTTGGTGGCGAATTAGTAATGCCCGGAATAGAGTTGCAACTTTTGAACGCAGAACGCTTGCAATGGCTTGAGGATGAAACAGAAAAATTGAATAAATCACTTCCGCCCTTAAAGGAATTTATTTTGCCTGGAGGAACGGAACTTTCTGCCCGAATTCATATTGTAAGGACTACTTGTCGCAATACAGAAAGAGATATTGTCGCTTTAGCTGAAACAAAAGAAGATTCAGATCTTCACAAAGTATATTTAAACCGCTTGTCAGATTATCTGTTTGTTTTGGCTCGAAAAGTCCAAATGGATGAAGGAACTAAGGAAATTCAATGGGATCATTAAAAAATAATATGAATTTTAATAATACGTCAATAGACTGGTATCAGGTGCATGAAGTGATAAGCGCTGCGGATCGAATTATGCTCTCAACACATGAAAATCCGGACGGTGATGGCTTGGGAGCCGAATGCGGGCTCTATTACCATTTGAAGGAGAATGGGAAAGATGTGAGGATTATCAATTATTCTCCATTACCCGAATATTATACATTTTTGAATTCCGACCAAATATTTGAATGCTATGACCAGAATTTTCACGAAAATTGGATTAAAGATGTAGATCTCGTTATCATTTTTGATGTTGGAGATTTTGTTCGAACC
>DCMX01000194.1:1024-2628 GCA_002321855.1 Fidelibacterota bacterium UBA1611
TTTGTTCGAACCAGAACAATTGTAAATGCAATTAAATCACATGGATTAAAAACTTTGAATATCGACCACCATCCTCACCCTGATGAGCATCCATTTACCCATAATGTGGTGGACTTATCTGCTGCTGCCACAGGATGTATGGTATACGATTATTTACAAATTGCTCGTACGGATCCCATTCCTAAAAAAAGTTTTGAAGGGATTTATACTGCGGTTATGACTGACACAGGTTGTTTTCGATACAGCAATACGGACAAGAAATGCTACGAGATCGCTATTCAATGTGTAGAATCTGGCGTAGAAACTCACACGATTTATCAAAGTGTTTACGAGAATAGCACCAAGTCACGGATGCGGCTTATGGGTGAACTTTTAACTAATTTACATTACGAATTAGATGGTAATTTGGCATGGTTTATTATTACTCAGGAAATGATGGATCTAGCTCACGCTTCGAAAGCAGATGTGGAAGGTTTTACTGATATGGTTCGTACGATTCGTGGTGTAGAGGTGGCACTTATGATCTTTGAGCAAAATGTTGAAAGTTGTCGAATCAATTTTCGCTCAAAAGGGAAATTCATCGTGAATGACATTGCAAAATCCTTGGGCGGAGGCGGACATGCCTTGGCCGCTGGTGCTGTTGTCTCCGGATCATTGGTGGATGTAAAAGAAAAAACTGTGAATGCTTCTATTGAATCCATTCGACAAAAAATGAACGGATCCTTATGAAAATATTATTGGCAAAGGATGCAGGCTATTGCTTCGGTGTAAGAGACGCAGTAAATCTTGCTTATGATACAGCCAAAGATCACGGAGATGTTTACATGCTAGGTACCATCGTCCATAATGAGAAAGTTGTGGAAGATCTTTCCAAATCAGGTACGAAAGTTGTGGATGAATTGGTTGAAGTTCCGTCTGATAAACCGATTCTTTTTCGTGCACATGGAACGGCGCCAAATGTATGGGATAAAGCAAATCAAAAAAAGCTGAATATCATTGATGCTACTTGCCCGTTAGTAACGGAGATTCATGATGAGATCAAAAAACTGGAAGCGGAAGGACGGCGAACAATTATTATTGGCGATCATGGGCATGATGAAGTTGTGGGTATAGCAGCACAAGTAAAGGATCCCATTATCCTTGCCAATGTGAAAGAAGCGAAGGCACTTCGAAAAATGAAAAAAGCCGGCGTAGTGAGCCAATCCACACAAATGATCGAGAATGTCCAGGAGATCATTAATGTACTCATGCAGAAAGTTTTCGACCTACGGTTTGTCAATACAATTTGTTTTCCAACACGACGGAATCATGAACAAATTAAGGAATTGGCGACCCAATGCGAAGTAATGATCGTAATTGGATCATTTACAAGTGCAAATTCAAAACGATTAACTCAATTGGCATTGGAAAGAAATAAAAGATCTTACCAGGTAACTTGTTCAGCTGATATTGAAGCATTCTGGTTTGAAAATTGTGAAGTAGTGGGTATTTCTGCCGGTGCATCCACACCGGATGATATTATTAGAGATGTCGTTGAAAAAATAAAAGAAATTGGAAACGTAACTATAGAGGAAACAGTCTATGAGTAAAGGAACATTTGAAGT
>DCMX01000001.1:0-1720 GCA_002321855.1 Fidelibacterota bacterium UBA1611
AGATCTGTTGCAGCAGGATGTATCAAGTGGCCTTTATTTGATTAATGTGACCGCAAGTGAATTTCAATCAATTAGAAAAATTACCTACATAAAGTAATCTTACTGCTGCTGGCTCATCATGAAAGTTCTATGTAAAACAGTAGTATTCATATACAGTTGTTTTGTTTTAATTGATGCGCAAGCACTGGATTCTCGGTATCATTCGTTTCCTGAAATCCAGGAATTTCTTGATTCACTTAACCAAATCGATGACTTTAATTCAATATACCGGGTTGATACTATCGGCTACAGTGGCCAAGAACAGTTACCTATTTTTGCGGTAAAGATATCTGATAATGTTGAAACTAAGGAAGATGAACCGCGGGTATTGTTCATCGGTCAATTACACGCAGAGGAAATTCTGGGTGTTGAAGCCGTGTTAAAATTAATCACTGAGATCCTTGATCCGCATCCAGCAGAAGTGCAGCATATGGCCATATTGAAACAGAATCTTGAAACTTGGATAATCCCGACACTTAATCCAGAGGGAATGAATGTTGTCCATGATGGACTTGATGTGAGCTTTAGAAAGAATAAAAATGATTTCTCACCGGAAGGGCCATGGCCAAACAATTATTTTGATTACGATCCCGCCATTGGTGAGGACATCGATGGTGTCGATTTAAACCGGAATTTTGATTTTAATTGGGTTTTTGGTGATACGTTCATGGAACCTGACCCCAGTAATTATGCTGCGCATTATGATTATTATCGGGGGGTAACGCCCTGGTCTGAGCCCGAAATAAGGGCTGTACGAGATCTGGCTCTTGAAAATGATTTTGTTTTTTCTATTGCTTGGCATAGTTCTCGATCAGGAAACTTATCTGAAAGAGTTTATAATTCATGGCGTTGGGATGGGGATAAAAAGACTCCTGACAATAATGCTGTTAAGGGTATTGGAGATCAAATTGCAGGACTTATTTTCAAAGAAAATAGTACGGATACTTATCAATCTTTATATGGGACAAGTAGAAATGGAAAAGCACATGACTGGTTTTACCATGCCACAGGTTGTTTTCAGTACCTAATTGAATGCGGCACATCGAATTTGCAGCCGGACAGCGCTTTGGTTGAGGATACTATTGATCGTTTGATGCCGGCGATGCTTTTCCTCATGGACCGTACAATTGGATATAATGCAGATGCATCTCAGATTACGGGGATAGTTACTGATGGTAGTACTGGAATGCCCCTTGAAGATGCGATAATTACAATTGATGAACTATTTGGCGGTGTTCAGAATCCACGCAAGAGCGATGAATTCGGCCGTTACCGCCGAATTGTAGAACCAGGCACATATTCGGTTAGGTATGAAAAATCTGGTTATTTTCCATTGAATTTCCCCGTTACTGCTAATGCCAGTTCACCTACAACCCAAAATGTAACTTTGGTCCCAATGCCCCTGCATAATGTTGATATAACCATTGCTTCCTTTCAGTTTCCAGTAGTTTTAGATGAAAATCCGTTTTTAGTTATTTTCAACGGTATTATATCTGACACAATAGAAATGGATTTCAACCACGTTCATAGTTTAACTATTCCAGAAGGAGAGTGGGAATTCACGATTTATTGGGATTACCTTATTCCGTGGCGGCGTACTATCGCTATTAACGGTGACCAGGAATTGAATGTTAATATGCCCCAGCCATCATGGATGCAAAATATCTATGGTGGAACCATT
>DCMX01000001.1:2057-5242 GCA_002321855.1 Fidelibacterota bacterium UBA1611
TTCTTCATTTAGCACAATTATAGGACCTTGGTCATTCAATAACTCAATTCGTACCCAGGAAGGATTATTTTACGCGAATTCCGACTCTCTGGATTCTATATTTACCCTGGAGACGGATTTATATGTATTCCCTCAAGAAATGAACGTAGTCGCACTGCGAATCAATCTTCATTGGGAATTTGAATGGGATTATGATTCGATCAGCATTATCCTAATGGATTCAACAGATATGACCATCGCTGAAATGTCGTTATCCGGTCACCATTGGGGAGAACCCATACGGCACAGGATAGTAATTGCGGATACAAATGGATTTAATAATATTAAAGTAAAACTTGAGGTGATTCGAGATGAAACCATCAATTACAGGGGATGTAAAATAAATTCTATTGAGTTATACGCTGGAAATGATTACACATTAGGTGCCTTAGCGGAGGGGCTAGTTATAGGAAAAAAATCTGAAGGTGTTTCAGTAACTAATATTTATCCAAATCCATCAACGGGTATGATCGGCATAGATCTAATCAATAGCAGTCAACCAGTAACTATCATGGTGTACAATTTACTTGGCCAGGAAGTATACTTTGAAAAAATTCGACCAAAATATAGACAGCGACACCCATGGCGGTATAATTTGTTGGATAATATTAGTGGAACAACCAGTTCGGGTGTTTATTTCGTTAAGATTATATCAGAACAACAAACTTTTACAAAAAAATGCGTTTTATTAAAACCTTAATTTTACTCTCATTAACGTTTCTATTTGCTAATGAAAATTTATTTCGTGGTAAAGATCGTGCGGATATCTTGAATGGACCAATCCCCTTGGCTTATCGGCATCTTATTTCTGAAGAATATAATATACCCTTGAGTCAACTCAACCCCCAGCGGGGATCTTACCTGATAATTACACCTGATAATATGGTTAGCCACCTTAATGATCTTGTTTCCTTTAAAAAATCACAGGGTTTCGATGTTTCCATATTAACACTTGGTGAAATAGGGATTACAGCAGAAGAAATCAAAAGCGCCATCGCAGCAATATTAATGGATGACCCAATGTTAGAATATGTTTTGTTAATTGGTGATGTTGATGGTGTCGCAGCTATGCCGTCTTTTTATTATGGTCCTGAGAACGATGTTACCGATCAGAAATACACCCATTTGCTAGGCGATGACTTTTTCCCAGATGTGTTCATTGGCCGTTTTTCAGTGGATTCGGTGTCTGAATTAGTGGTTATGATTCGCAAGACCATTAATTATCACCGGCAGCCTTTAGCAACAAATCCAAATTGGCTGACCAAGGCACTTGTAGTAGCCGGTAACTATAGTAATACTGTACCGATTCCCATTACACCAAAATGGACATCCTATTGGGTTCGTGATGTATTGCTTGATGAAGGCTATACAGCTGTGGACACTGTTTTCTATCCACCCACACAGCAGGGATCAGCATTGATCCAAAATTATATTAATAGTGGTGTGGGTATCGTGAACTACCGGGGCTGGGGCGATGCCAATGGCTGGCATTATCCTGAATTCCATGTTAGTGATGTAGCCGGACTAAACAATGGTTGGATGACACCAATATTCACCAGTTTTGTTTGTAATTCCAATGATTTTGCCAATAATGTGGATCCTTGTTTGGGTGAAGCATTAATTCGCGCTGGAACACCTTCAAATCCAAAAGGTGGGGTCGCTATTGTTGGTCCTTCTGATCTGCATACTAGCACAAAGTATAACAATGTTATCAATGCTTATATGTTCGATGCTATGCTGGATGATGAAATTGTGGAATTAGGACCGGCAGTCAATGCAGGATTGTTTGGTCTAACTCGCGAATTTCCAAACCTCAACGGACCCGAAGAAGCACAGGAATTCTATTTTCACGTATATAATATTCTGGGAGATCCTTCCATTTCTATTTATCTGAATGAACCTCATGAATTTTCAATCTCTATTGAAGAATTATCTGTCTTAGACGGTTACTTGGAAATATCAGTTTCTGATGAGAACGGATTTGCTGTAGCGGATGCAAATATATCTGTTATTACAAATGACAGGATTTTATTCAAAGGTAATACGGATAGTGTTGGTCAATCTAAAGCAACTATTGACGTTAGCGATATACCTAGTGTCGATGTTTTTGTAAATAAAGCTAGTTTTATTCAAGGTTATTCAGAAGTATTAGTTTCAAGTTATGACTATGACCTTGCACTTTTAGGTTATGAAATTAATGATGCTAATGAAAACGGTAATTTAGAAGTAGGTGAGGTTGTTGATATCTATCCTGTGATTAAGAATATCGGTAATTCTACAAGTAATTATACTGGTACTGTAGACATCGATAATTCAGAAAATTATCAGATCATATCTTCAGAATTTGAAATTCCTGAGTTAGGCCCAGGCGATACTGCCTCTATTTCAACACCCATTACTGTGAGAGTTAATTCAAAAGATAGTGATCATATAAAACTTAATATAGTCGATCAAACAGGAGAGTGGAGTTTTAATTTTGCTATACCAGTTATAAAACCAAAATTAGATGTTATTTTTGGCTTAAATGATTTAGCTCCAAATTCTAATTTTACCCCTGAATTTACATATCATAATTATTCATCAGGTTTAATTGAAAATGTTGCTATTACATTTGTAAGTCCAAATGGTCTGATGGAATGTTCTGTGATTGATAGTACTGTATATTTCGATATAGAACCATTCACATCACAAACTATTATTTTAAATGATTATTATTGTTCAATTGCCGATACAGTTTCTATGGGCAGCGATCTAGTAGTAAACGTAGTAATTTATCAAGATACAATTACCATATATCAAAAGGACCATACGATAAGTATCGATCCTCAGGCTTCAACCGATCCGGTGTTTCCTACGTGGTATGGCTATTGGGCCTATGATAACACTGACTATAATTATACTCAAATGCCTTCATTTGACTGGGTAGAACTGGATCCGGGATATAATGGAAGCGATGGCACTGAATACAAGTTGGATGACGATGATCATGTAAATGTACAACTGCCTTTTGAATTCCAGTATTTTGGCAGGACCTATGATGAAATGACCATCAGCTCCAACGGTTGGGTGTCGTTTGAATTATGCGGCATTGATTATTTCTATAACTATACAATTCCGATGGCCTTGGGACCAAAAGCAATTCTGGC
>DCMX01000001.1:5633-6607 GCA_002321855.1 Fidelibacterota bacterium UBA1611
AAACACGATGAAGTAAATGGCCGTTTTATCATTGAATGGTCCCGAGCTTTAAATGGATTTGATGAGTTTACGGAAGAGACATTCGCTATCCATTTATACGATCAAATTGCCATGCCAACAGAATCAGGTGATGGCGTGATTGAATTTCATTATTTTGAGATTGCTGATATTGACGCCGATAAGAATTATGCTACTGTGGGTATAGAGGACCACACAAAAAATGAAGGAATCCAGTACGTTTTCAATAATAGCTACGCTCCTGGCGCTGCGGAACTTGCGAATGAACGAGCAATTCGTTTCACGACAGAAGCACCAACCAATTATGCGGCACCTTTGGGAACGGAAGATAAAAATCTGCCTACTGGTTTTCAATTATTTCCGGCTTACCCGAACCCATTTAACCCCGTAACAACCATTAGCTATCAATTGTTAACTGCCTCAAATATAAGAATGACCGTTTATGATATTTTGGGGAGGGAAGTGAATGTATTAGTTCATGAATACAAAAATTCCGGAAACCACACACTTCAATGGAATGGCACGAACAGATTCGGAGAACCTATTGCTTCCGGGGCATATTTTGTGATCATGGAAGCATTAAATTTCAACCAGATTCAAAAGGTAATATTGATCAAATGATTGTAAAAATATATACAACTGGTTGGTGCTTTCCCTGTAAAAATGCCAAGAAATTGTTAAGTGATTATGGTGTTCCGTATGAAGAGTTAAATATTGAGGAACTTGGAATGACTAGAAACGACCTATATGACCTCACAGGTGGTCGCACCGTACCACAAATAATAATAAATGAAAATGTAATTGGTGGATTTGACGATTTATTTGCCTTGCACCAATCAGGAGATCTGGATGGTTTACTAGATGTTTCTGACTGATTTGCTGGTTCAAAGATTGAGTTTTCACTTTAAAAAGTCCCTTTTGTTGGGACTTTTGTTTTTTTACATAAGCTGTTCAGG
>DCMX01000081.1:0-317 GCA_002321855.1 Fidelibacterota bacterium UBA1611
GGGGAGCCTCAACCTCTCAAACCGGAAGAGGCACAGCGTTTTCTTGGCGATTTTGATGGTGGTGATGGCCCTCTAAGGGTAACGGAGGCAGCTCCCTACAAGGTTGGTGATCCTGTCAAAGTTACAGATGGTCCCTTCTTGGATTTTTCAGGGCTCGTTCAGGAAGTGAATCATGATAAACAGAAATTGAAGGTCCTGGTAAGCATATTTGGGCGTCAAACCCCTGTAGAGTTGGATTATCTCCAAGTAAAATTGGAAAGTTAAAAAAGGTTAAATGATAACATGGCTAAAAAAGTCACAGGATTTATAAAACTGCA
>DCMX01000081.1:717-3440 GCA_002321855.1 Fidelibacterota bacterium UBA1611
TTTTGTAAAGCGTTCAACGCAGATACGCAGGATAAAATGGGTGATTTAATCCCCGTTGAGATTACGGTATATGCGGATCGCAGTTTTACATTTATTACAAAAACTCCCCCTGCAGCAAGATTGATTTTAAAAGCAGCTAAAGTTCCCAAGGGGTCCGGCGAACCAAACCGAGAAAAAGTAGGTTCAGTTACTGAAAATGATTTACGCTCTATTGCAGAAATTAAGATGGAAGACTTGAATGCAAATACCATTGAGCAGGCTGTCATGATGATTCGGGGAACCTGTGTTTCCATGGGTATAGAAGTGAAAGGGTAAAAGTAGGAATGAAACAGACAAAAAATATGACTGCTGCTGTAGAAAAATACGATAGAACAGCCACATATTCTTTAGCCGATGCGGTTGCGCTGATGCAAGATCTTAAATATTCAAAGTTTGATGAAAGTGTCGATCTGGCGATCAATTTGGATGTGGATCCAAGGCAGGCAGAAGAAAACATCAGGGTGACCACACCTTTACCACATGGAACCGGAAAATCTGTAACTGTTCTGGTATTGGCATCTGGACCAAAAGAGAAAGAAGCTCAGGAAGCAGGTGCGGATTATGTAGGGAATAAAGAGTATTTGACAAAAATAAAAAATGGCTGGACAGACGTAGATAAGATTGTCGCTACACCGGATATGATGGGTGAACTTGGGAAACTTGGAAAAATTCTCGGACCTAAAGGACTAATGCCCAATCCGAAAAGTGGTACTGTTACCATGGAGGTGGGCAAAGCAGTTAAAGATTTCAAAGCAGGTCAGGTTGAGCTCAGAGTAGAAAGCAATGGTATTATCCATGTAACCTGCGGAAAAATTTCATTTGATAAAGAACACCTAGTTGAGAATATTGAAAAAATATATGATACAATTATGAAAGCCCGGCCTGCATCTGTTAAAGGACAATACTTTGAAAAAATGACACTTTCTTCTACCATGGGGCCCGGGATTCTGATTGACCATGGAGCAATAAGGTAAGTATTATGCCCAGTAAGAAAAATACAAAACAGGTTAAAGCATTGTCGGAAACCTTTTCAAAGGCAAAGGCAGTATACTTTACCGAATATCACGGACTGAATGTCGGGGAAATAACAAAACTGCGCAGTGAATTTTTTAAAGCCGATGTGGAATATAAAGTGGCAAAGAATACTCTGATCAAACTGGCTGCAGAAGAAAATAAGATCACTGGTCTTGAAGGAATGTTTAAGGGGTCTACTGCTATAGCCATCGCCTATGATGAACCTGTTGCACCTGCAAAAGTGATCAAAGAATTCACAAAAGAAAATGATCTCCCTAATGTAAAGGGAATCTTATTTGATGGTGAATTTCTCCCCGGAGAAGAATTTAAACGGTTGGCCGATCTCCCAAGCAAAGAAGAACTCCTTGCAAAATTGGTGGCAATGCTAAACAGCCCATTGCAGAAATTGGTCTCCACGTTAAATGCTCCACTGCAAAATGCTGTTGGGGTATTAAATAGTTTAAAAGAACAGAAATCTTAATCAAACAAGTAAGGAGTAGTTAACATGGCAGTGACTCGAGAAGATGTCCTCTCATATTTAGAAGAATCAAATATGGTGGAAATCTCTGAACTTATCAGTGAAATAGAAGAAAAATTTGGTGTAACCGCAGCAGCCCCTGTTGCCGTTGCTGCCGCACCTGCTGCTGGTGGTGTTGCAGGTGAGGAAGCGAAAACCGAATTTGACGTAGTACTTAAATCAGCTGGACAAGCGAAGATTAATGTAATTAAAGCTGTCCGCAGCATTACAGACCTAGGATTGAAAGAAGCTAAGGAGTTTGTTGATTCTGCGCCGAAAACGCTTAAAGAGGGCGTTTCTGAAGCAGAAGCTAATGAAATAAAAGCGAAGCTTGAAGAAGCAGGCGCTGAAGTTGACCTTGCCTGATTGCACTCATCATTTCTTTCATTCTTTTTCTAACTAAATACCGGGAGGCTTAATTGAGAGCCAATACGAATCAGCCCGTTGAGAGAGAATCTTTTTCAAAGATTCCCGCCTTCGTGGATGTACCAGATCTTCTTTCCATTCAAACTTGGGCCTATCAGCAATTTCTGCAGGAATGGATTCCGAATGAAGCCCGTAAACCTATCGGCCTTGAGGGAGTTTTCAGGAACGTTTTTCCAATCGAAGATTCACATCGGAATTACATACTTGAATACAAAAACTACTTCCTAGGCCAGCCAAAATACAGTCCAAATGAATGTATGGATCGCGGTGTTACTTACTCAGCACCGCTGCGCGTACGTCTAGCATTGCATATCACAGATGAAAATAATAAGAATGAATATGCGCAAAGCATTGAACAGGATGTTTATTTTGGGAATATTCCCTATATGACGGATAAGGGTACGTTCATTATTAATGGTGCTGAACGTGTTATCGTATCCCAGCTGCAGCGTTCGCCGGGTGTTTTCTTTGATGAGTCGATTCACCCAAACGGAACAAAGCTCTTTCAAGCGCGCATTATACCAGCCCGTGGATCCTGGGTAGACTTTACAACAGATATTAATGATTGCTTATTTGTGATTATTGATCGACGCAGGAAGTTCCCTGTTACCATGCTTCTCAGGGCGTTGGGATATTCCACCAACACGGATATTTTCAATGCCTTTGGATCCACAAAATCACTGGATCCAAAGAAGGAAGAACTCAGTACTTACATCGGTGCCACAGT